>DATAFY010000071.1:0-2617 GCA_036257205.1 Steroidobacter sp.
GACTTATGCTAGCTGCTAGGTAAGACCATGGTGCCCGATTTCGTCCCACTCTATGCCGTAGTTATTGTTCTGTTTTCCTTGATGTACTTCTCCTTGGCTTCCATATCTTTCCTGCTCGTTCGGCTCGACATTCCGGAGATATCGCGATTGTTTCGTGGACTATTCAATGTCTATTTCTGGATGGTTGGTTGCACCGGCCTTGTAGCAACGGCAGTCTTTGCCGCAAGCGGCCGCACGGCGTTCACAGCTGCAATGCTGTTACTCGCTGCTACGGCAATGGCTTCGCGGAGGAGGGTGCTTCAGTTGATCGACACGCAGCAAACCGCCTCGTAATCGGGCGACACTGCAGCGATATGGCGGCTGCGTCTGATCCATTGGGGCGGCATGCTGGCCAATATCGTTATCCTTGCTACAGTTGCGAGCAGCGTGCCGTTCATTCTTTGACGCGAATTGTCGCTGCGGGCTGATTGCATGTTGCAAGGAGAACGCAGCTGCGCAGGTTCTCTTGGCGCTGGTGGCCACGGAACAAGTACACATCCCTGGACGACGCGGAGCTTTCTTCTAAATGATTTCAAGGCGGGGACCGGCGTCACCTGCTCCGGGCGCTCTCCGATACTCCGACCGTTGACGGTCTTCGAGCTCGCCGACGCCCCGCCCATCAATCTATACATAAGCCGACATCTGTCGCTATGCTTCGACGATGCGGAGTGCATAAGCACTGGATGTCCGCTGCTGAAGGCATCACATCGGTTGGCAACTCGGCCCACTTCTGCCATCGTCTTGTCGCACACGCGCGTCAGGCAATGCGCCTTACGAATTCGCGGGTGCGGACATCGTTCTGGTTGCCGAAGATCTGGTCCGGTGGTCCCGCTTCGACGATCCGTCCCGCCTCCATGAAGAGGACGCGGTCCGCGACGGCGCGGGCGAATCCCATCTCGTGGGTCACGACAACCATGGTCATGCCGTCTCGGGCAAGGCTGACCATCAGGTCCAGCACCTCCTTGATCATTTCAGGGTCGAGTGCCGACGTCGGTTCGTCGAAGAGCAGAATCTGCGGGCGCATCGCGAGCGCCCGTGCAATCGCGACGCGCTGTTGCTGGCCGCCGGATAGGAAGGCTGGGTACGAGGTCGCCTTCTCGGCCAGCTGTACGCGCTCGAGCAGCCGACGCGCCTCAAGCTCTGCATCCGGCTTCGACATCAGGCCGGCCCGCACCGGGGCGAGCTTAATGTTCTCGATTGCGGTCAGATGCGGAAACAAGGCGTAGTCCTGGAACACCATGCCGACGCGCTGCCTCAGCCGCCGCCAGTGGGCTTCCGAGGTCAGCTCAATACGGTCGCCGTCGAACGTGATCTTGCCAGCGTCGGGCTTCACAAGGCCGTTGAGGCAGCGGATCAGCGTACTCTTGCCCGAGCCGCTCGGGCCGATCACCACGAGCCGCTCGCCGCTCGCAATCGAGCAGCTCACGTCGTCGAGCGCTCGGGTCCGGCCGAACGCCTTCTCCAGGTTCCGTGCCTCGATCAGTGGTGTCTCGTTCGATTGCATGGCTGAACCTTTGCAATCACGTTGGCTCGCCTTCGGTTGCTCTCACGTGCTCTCCTTGAAGCCGCGCGGGGCCGCAATGGCGCTGGTGCCCGTCTTCTGGAGGTGCTGCTCGAAGTACCGCGACAGACGAGTAAGCGCGGAACAGACGGCAAAGTAGACCATGAGCGCGAACCCGTAGACGAGAAAGGCGGGGCTGTGCCCAGACTGCATGGTCGTGCGCTCGACCACGATCTGGGTGATGCGAAAGAACTCATTGACGCCGACCAACGACGCGAGCGATGTCGCCTGGACGAGTGTCGTGCAGAGGCCTGTCATAGGCGGTAGGATCGGCATCAATGCCTGGGGTAAAGCGACATAGCGATAGATCTCCCATCGCTTGAGACCGAGCGCTGTGGCGCTGACAAACTGGTGCCGGCCGATCGCATTGATGCCGCCGCGCACAATCTCGGCGCCATTGGCGCCACCCCACAGCGTGAGGCTGAGCAGTGCGGCGGTGAAGGGCTTCAAGGGCACCCCGATAAGGGGCGCGCCGAAATAGATGAAGAGCAGGTTCACGAGCAGCGGGATGTCTCGCCAGAACTCGACATAGCAGAGCGCAGCGACGCGCAGGCCGCGCCATTGCGAGACGCTCATGAGGCCGATCAGGAACGAGACGACGATCGCACAGACGAGCGTCAGCAGCGCGAGTCTGATGGTGAACTCGAGGCCGGACAGGAAGAAGCCGAGATTGTCAAGGAGCAGTGCCATGTGGTCTCACTCCGTGCGGAATGGGCGCTGCAGCACCCACTCGGCACGCCGCACTGCCCACGACAGGCTGAGCACCAACCCGAGATAGATGCAGCCGATGGCGGCGAACATCTCGAGCGTGCGGAAATCGAGCGAAAGCTTGTCCATGGCGACGAAGGTGAGCTCGGCGAGTCCGATTGCCTGCAGGTAAGCAGAGTTCTTCAACACCGAAATCGAAGTGTTAAGGACCGAGGGTATCGCGACGCGCAGACCGAGCGGCAGCGCAATCAGCCAGAGGTAGCGCAGCCGGTCGATCCCGAGCGCTTCGGCCGCCTCGCGCATTCCCTT
>DATAFY010000173.1:0-1667 GCA_036257205.1 Steroidobacter sp.
AGCGCGTACGTGCGGCCAAGCCCGCCTCCGGCGCCGGTGACGATGGCGACCCGACCGTCGAATCGAACCTGGCTCATGCGCGTGCTCCCGTGACTGTCTCTGGTCCAAAGGGTGGGTTCAACGAATGGAATGGCGCTCGACGTAGTCGGCGAAGCGTTCACGCACCTGATCGGCCGTGATGCCATAGTCCTCGATGCGATAACGGTGCTCGCCGTGCCGCGTCGTTGGGCTCGCGTCGATCCAGCGCTGCATGCTTCGCGCGGCCTCGTCCGACAACGTCAGGTCGAAACGCTCGTAGATCCCGCGAACGACCGCCATTGGGTCGCGATGGAAGTCGCGGTGGTGAACGTCGTGGAACTGATCGTTGCGCACTGCGCGCACGCGCGCCGTCGTGGCCATCGCGGTGGCCCAGTAATCGACCTCGCGCGGGCCGATCACGTCAGCGCGCGCCGCGTCGCCCTCGAACATCCGCCGCGCCATGTGCAGCGTGCTGCACAGCGACGGGATCGCCTTCACCGGGTCACGGTGTGTCTGGATGACGCACGCATCGGGCAGCACTTCGAGCAGGCAGCCCATCTGCGCGACATGACCCGGGTTCTTCAGCAGCCAGCACTGTCCGGGCGCGTCGATGCCGACAAGCCGCAGCACATCGACGAAACGGCGATACGAGGGCGCCTCGTCCTGCGTGCGAAACCAGCGCTCGTACGAGGGCACGTGGATGCCGGACGCGAAGCGGTTGGTGACGAAGTCCTGCCGCAGCACTTCGAGGCACTCGTCGACTTCGTCTGCGACGATGTCATGCGCGAGTCGCATCTGCGGCATGATCCTGAAGAACATTTCGAGTCCCGCGACCGAGGCCTGGAACGCCGGGTTCGCGGCCCACGTCTCGCGCGGCGGCCGCGGCTGCGGCGCCTCCGTGATCCAGTGCTCCAGGCCCTGGAACTGCGGATCCATCGACAACAGCTTGTGCAGTGCTGTCGTGCCGGTGCGCGGAATACCTGTGATCACGAGCGGACGCCGGATCTCGACCTTGCGGAAGTCGGGCCGCTGCTTCCAGCCCTGCTCCGTATGCAGCCTGGCGGCCAGCGTGCCCGCGACCGTGCCCATACCGAACTGCCGGCCGATCTCGCTGAACTGCATGTCGCGCAACATCGAGTCGAGCAGCGCACGCAACCCGGGGAGATAGTTCTTCGGGCCGAAATCGGTGAGGCCGCCGCTCATCTGTGTGGCCGCAGCGTGCAATTCCTGCTCAGTCGCAGTGGCGTCGGAACTCATGCGCACCCTCGCCTGACGCGATCAGGCCCAGGGATCGACGAGCACCTTGCACTGGTGCGTGCGCTTGCGCATCGATTCGAGCGTACCAGGCAGCGCAGCGAGCGCCACGGTGTCCGTGACCATCGCGCGAGGCTCGACCGCGCCACCGTCCAGTACACGCGCAACGTGCTCGAACTCGGCGAGGCTGTAGGTCATGCCGAACAGCAGGCGCACTTCCTTCCACACGGCGATCGCAGGGATGAACGAGTCCGGCCGCGCACAGAATCCGAGCACCATCACCGTCCCGGCAGGGCGCACGCAGTTCACCGCACGCGCGATCATGTCGGGCTTGCCGACAGCCTCGATGACCAGATCCGGCATGCCGCCAAGGGCCTTCATGACTTCCTGCGGCA
>DATAFY010000204.1:0-7433 GCA_036257205.1 Steroidobacter sp.
TTGCGGAACGTCGACCGCGATCTCGGTACCCTGCATGTTTTCCGTTCTGCCGCGCGCACAATTCGATGTCGATGAGGCCGACCGCTACGCCAATCTGCTCGATGCGCTCGTCGATGCCGGTATAGACGTGGAATGGCGCGACAACAACGCCGGCTGCAAGGGCGTGTGCGCCCGCGTGCGGACCATCTCATACGCCGACCGGCCGGACGCCAGACTCTGTCCCGCAAAGCACTGCTATGACGAGGTCATGCTTGGCGGACTCGCCGACCGCTTGCGCGAGCTCCGTCGCGACACGGTGTTCGTCTTTCACCAAATCGGCAGTCACGGGCCAGCGTACTTCGAGCGCTATTCTGCCGCGGCAGAGCGTTTTTCGCCTGCGTGCCGCTCCAATCAATTGCAGAGCTGTACAGCGCGGGAGATCATCAATGCGTACGACAACACTTTGCTAAGCACTGATGCGTTCCTCGCAGCCCAGATCGCTCTGCTGCAGCACAACGCTGAGCACATCGATGCGGCGCTGCTGTACGTCTCCGATCACGGCGAATCCTTGGGTGAGCAGGGCGTTTTTTTGCACGGCATGCCGTATGCATTCGCGCCGCGCACGCAAAAGGAAGTGCCTATGCTGTTGTGGACCTCGTCAGGGTTTCGCGAGCGAGTCGGCCTGGGGCTTGGATGCATGAAGGAGCACGTCCACGAGGCGCTCTCGCATGACAATCTATACCACACCGTCCTCGGCGCGGCGGAGGTTCGTAATCTCGCTTACGATCAGCGGCTCGATGTGCTCGCGCGGTGTCGGCGCGGGCAGGGACGTGCAGCAACATGAACGGCCGGTGCGCCTCGCCAGTGCGGCGCAGTCGGCTCCGGGCGGAGTACGCCTTCTACGCATCGCCGGACGCCTGCCTTGTGCTGCCTATCTAAGTCTTCGCGCTCGCGCGATCGTTCACGGCGATGACGGCCTCTGAAACTGGGCGCCTCGCTTTGAGCGCGAAGCACCGCTTCTGGTTGACTCATGCCATCGGTCCGCTGCTCGTATTTGCTGCGGCCGCGAGCGTGTGCGCGCTGACCTCCATCGACTTCTCGATCGCGCACGCAGTGTTTTTCGACGAAGCGCAGATGCGCTGGATCGGTCGAGGCGTATGGCTGGTCAATGCCGTGCTGCACACCGGCGGTCGCTGGTTCATCGCCGCGGTCGCAACAGCGGCGCTCGGGCTGACTTTTGTCAATCACTCGCGGCGCCAGCTCAGAGCCCCGGCCGGCTACGTCGCTTCGACCATGCTGCTCAGCGTTGCTGTGGTGGCGCTGCTCAAGAGGTCGACAAACGTCGACTGCCCGTGGGATCTACAGGAGTTCGGCGGTTCGCGGCCATTCACGCTCTTGCTCGGCGATCGGCCCGATTGGTTGCCCCCGGCGCGCTGCTTCCGGCGGCTCATGCGGGCTCCGGGTACGCCCTGATCGCGTTCTATTTCGCACTTCGCGAGCGTTGGACCCGGTTGAGCCGCGGCGCGCTCGCGCTCCGGGCTGGCGGTGGGCGTGGTTTTCGGAATCGCGCAGCAAGCACGAGGAGCGCATTTTGCGTCACACGACTTGTGGAGCGCCTGCATCGTCTGGATGATCGCGTTTTGCGTCTACATCTACGGCTTCGGCGCCCGCCTGTGGACGGCCACTGAGGAACTCAGCTCACCTCCATCGCATGAAACAGCCGCACCTACTGCTCGGCTGCCTGATAGCGGGCCTGCTGAGCTGCACTGTCGTCAACGCCGAAGTGCGCGGCCGTCGCGTAAGCGAGGTGCTGAATGAATTGAGAGCGCAGGGACTTACGTTCATCTACAACGCGGAGATCGTGCCGGACTCGTTGCGCGTGCTCGACGAGCCGCGCGCACTGGGCGGCCTCGACTTGGCGCGCGAAGTGCTCGCTGCGCACGGGCTTGCGCTTTCGCAGGCCACTCGCGACGTCTTCGCAGTGATTCGCGAACCCGCGAGCGGGGCGCCTGTCGCCGCAGCTGCGCCTGCGCCTCATGCTCCCAACGGTCGAGTCGAGGAGATCGTCGTTCAGACGAGTCGCTATACGCTTGCGAGCGGCCCGCTCGCCGGGCCTCTGTTCATCAGTGAGGAACAGCTGCTGCATCAGCCGCGCCTCGCCGATGAAAGTCTTCGAGCCGTGCAGCGGCTGCCCGGCACGGCGGCCAACGGATTCTCCTCGCTCGGCTCTGTGCGCGGCGGCGAGCCGAGCGAAACAGCCATCCTGCTCGATGGTCTGCGGCTGTATGAGCCGTTTCACCTAAAGAATTTTCTGAGTCCAGTCAGTCTACTGGACTCGCGCCTGCTCGCAGGCATCGAATTTCAGTCCGGCGGGTTCTCAGTAGAATACGGCGATCGGATGAGTTCGATTATCGAGGCCGCCACCATCAGTCCGAAGGCGCAGCGCTATTACGAACTGGGCCTCAACCTGTTTCACGCGAGCGCGCTGGCGTCGCAGCGCTTCGACGAGGGTCGCGGCCTCGCACTGCTGTCGGCCCGTCGGAGCAATGTGGGCGAGCTCGCCCGTTTGAGCGAGCAGGACTTCGGGAAGCCGCAATACTACGACGGATTCGGCAAGGTCGAATACTCGTTGAGCGAAGACACCGATCTTGCGTTCGACATGCTGACGTCGAGCGACTCGATCGAAGCGGTGCGTCAGCGCGGCGTCGAACGCGCGTCGGCCCGCTACCAGAATGTGTACTCCTGGGCCACGATCGATCGTCGCTGGTCGAGTGATGCGAACAGTCGGCTCATCTTTTCGTTTACAGAGCTGCACAACAACCGCACCGGACAAATCAATGACCCCGGGCGACGCATCGGTCGCGTCCGTGACGAGCGAGAGTTCAATATTGTCGGCATTCGGCTCGATAATGTGCTGACGCGTGCAGACGTGGAGTATCGGTACGGGGGGGAACTGCGCCGTTTGTGGGGCGGATATGACTACGCGAGCGAGCTCGCCTTCGCTGCGGATTATCCCTTTCCAGGCTCTCCTGCCGCAGTGAATTCGCGAGCGGTGGCGCCCAATCCCGACGGATTCGAGTCAGGAGCCTATGCCGATGCGCGGATCGCTCTGAACGACCGCTGGGCGCTGCAGAGTGGTCTGCGCGTCGATGGTCAGACATACGACGGCGCGGAAGGTCCGCAGTGGAGCCCGCGTGTAAGCGTGCTCTATGCGCTCGGGCCGCGGACGCAGCTGCGGGCGTCATGGGGTCGCTATTTCCAGTCTCAGGGCGTCAACGAACTGCAGGTGGAGGACGGCGTGGACCAGTTCTATCCGGCGCAGTCAGCGGAGCACGCGATCGTCGCATTCGAACACGCTTTCGAGCGTGGCGTCGACCTGCGCTTAGAGGCCTACTGGAAAGACTACCGCCGGCTCAATCCGCGTTTCGAGAATATGTTCGATCCGCTGGTGCTGTTCCCGGAGGCTGAGTTCGACCGCGTGCGCATCGATCCCGAGCGCGCGACTGCGAAAGGCATAGAGTTGCTTGCGCGTCTGCGTCCGCACGGGGCCTGGAGCGGTTCGCTGGCGTACGCGTGGTCGCGTGCGGAGGACCGCATAGATGGAACCGACATTGCGCGCAGCTGGGATCAGCGGCATGCGCTGAACTTATCGCTCATGTGGGCCAGCGGTCCCTGGACGGTTGCGGCAGTGAACAGTTATCACACCGGCTGGCCGACGACCGAGCTCAGGCTCGTGCGCGATGGGGATCTGCGGCGCATCGACGAGAGTCAGCGCAACCGGCGACGGTATGCTCATTACAATTCGCTGGACTTGCGGGCCACGCGCACGTTTGCGCTCGAGCGCGGCGCGCTCGATTTCTTCCTCGAGGCGACGAACGCGCTGTCGCGCGAGAATCCCTGCTGCACGGACTACGAAATGCGCTCCGGCCCCGACGACTCAGTGATCATCGAGCGTGATGTGGATTCCTGGCTGCCGCTCGTGCCGTCGATCGGCGTGTTGTGGCGATACTAGCGCCAGTGATCGTGGCTAATGCAACCAGTACTGCGCGCCGCTTTTCTTGAGAAACGCTTCGGCCTTGGCGCCGTGCAGCGTCGCGAGCGTCGTGAGCGTGCCCGCCTGCGTGCAGGTGTCTGCCGCCACAGTGACCGAGCGCGGCGCGTCGCTAACGGGCCATCCGGTGCGGGCATCGAGAATGTGGGAGTAGCGCCGACCCTCGCGAAGGACGAAGCGTCGTGAGTCGCCGCTGGTCGCGAGCGCGCCGCGTTGCAGGTGCACCAGACGCACAGCGGCGCCGGCGTTATCCGCAGCCTCGACGCCGACTCGCCAGGGCGCACCATCGCGTCTTGGATTGCGCACCGCCACATCACCGCCGAAGTTGATGAGGCAGCTCAGGCCGGGCGCGAGATCCTCCACGAGCCTCGCGGCCTCATCGACCGCATACTCTTTGCCGATGCCGCCGAAGTCAATCTGCATGCCGGGCTGCAGTACGAGCGTCGGTCGGCGCCATAGCACTTTGTGCCAGCCCACGCATTTGAGCAGTGCGTCGAGCTGATCTTGGGACGGCACGCGATCGCTGCCATCGAACGTCCACGCTTTGCGCAGTACGCCGGTGGTGATGTCGAAGCGTCGTTCCGAAAGGCGAGTGAGGGTCGCAGCGAAATCCAGTAGATTCGCCGTCTCATCGTCGACCTCGATCGGCTGGCCGGCGCTCTCATTGATGCGCTGAACGACGCTCTCGCGTCGATAGCGGCTGAATTTCTTCTCGATTCGCCAGGCGCATTCTGCGGCTGTTTCGAGGATGCGGGCGGCGAGCGTTTCCTGGGCGGCTTCTATAAGGATTTCGCACGGGCAGGCCATGGCCGTGAAGCGGCCGGTCCAATGGCCGGGACTGCGGCTTAGCGAAAGCCTCTGAGCCGCGCTGACCGATGGGACCGGGTCCTTCATAAACGCACTGCTGCACTACAACCGGAAGCGATAACTGAACTGCGCGATGACCGCCTTCAGATCCGGATACAGCTCGCGCCTCGCCTGATTGCCGATGATCTGATCGCGCGGCGCATCGCCGCTTTGCTGATAGTACTCCAGCCGCGCGCTCCATTCGGAGCCGCTGCTCGTGCTGCGGCCGAATTTCAGACCCGCCGTCACCGCGTCGAAATTTCCGAGGCGGAAATCGGCCGAGGCGTACTGCGGTAGGGGCTCGCCGTTAGCAAGGCTCACGCGATAGAAGTCGGCCTCGGTCTGCGCGTAATAGCGCAGCTGTGGCTCGATGTAACTCGCCGCGCCGATCGGCCAGCGCAGCTTGACCTCTGCGGTGTGAGAATCGATGCCCCAATCATCGCTCATGAAGCGATAGGCGGTGGTCAGCACTGGCGCGCCAAACGCGTGCTTCACCTCGGCGTAGAGGCTGTGTTTAGCGCGAGCATCCGGTCGGCTCTCGAACCGATAAACGCCAGTCGGTCCTTGCAGGCCGGACGCAGGGACCCGGACGATGGTGTCGCCCGTGAGCGGATCCACAACGCTCAGGATTTTGTAAGGGTCGTTCAGATAGCCGCTTGAATCGCTAAAGGAGTAGTTCAAGCGCAGGATGGTCGTGCGGTCGAGCACCTGCGTGAGCCCCACGAGTAGATCCAGCACGTCCTTGCTTTCGCTTCCTGCTTTGTTTGCGCCGTTGCCTACGTCGAGCATCTGCGAGAGCGGCAGTGGAGCGCCGCCGACCGGATCGATACCGTCCTGCGACCAGGACACGCCCGCGCTTAGAGTCGTGTTGCGTTTGTTGAAATCCCTTGCGAGCAGCAGGTTGGCGCCGATATGCGTGTAGTCGTATTCAGTGGAGAAGCCGAGGCCCGCCGAGACGGTGTAGAGGCGGGCCAGCGGTTGCGTCCAGCTAGCGTTCAACGCGAAGCGCGTGTCCTTGAACGTATCGTCGAGCGGGACTTCGCCTGCAGCCGTGCTGTAGACGGCGCGTCCGGACGGGCTGGTGAAGGTCTGTGGGCCGTCCTGCGCGATCGCGCCGCTAGCGGACGCTCCCGTCAACGTGTCTGCCGTCAACGTCAATCCGAGCTTGCGCTCATCGCTGAAGTCCCGAGTCGCGGAAATCGCGGCGCTCGTGTCCTTCACTCGGTCGTCGCTTTCGCCGTAGTACAGCAGCGCGGTATCGAACGACCAGCGATCCGCTTCGCTCGCTTGTACGGGAGCGGTGTTGGTTGCGCCGAGCAGGGCGCACGTCGCCGCGGCCAGAGCGGCGTTGAGATTTTCTTTGTCGCTCATGCGAGTCCTCGCGCCTTAGTTGCAGCCACAGCCGCCGCCGCCAAACCCGCGGCCGCCGCTCGAGGCTTCCTTGCTGAAATAGATGTGATCGTCGATCGCCCCGTCCAGTGGGGCGGCGTCAGGGGACATCTCGGGGCGCGCCAGCACATCGCGCTGCCACGGTTCCACATTTGCGCAGCCGGTGAGCGCGAGCGCCGCAGCAGCGAGCCAGATCGCTTTCATGCGTGGGTCTCCAATCGTGGATTAGGTTGGGTGCTCAGTGCGCGTCGGCGCCTGATTTAGGAAGCAGCTGCTCGATCTCGCGCTCGCGCTCGGCGCGAACCGCGTTGCGAAAGCCGATGTGTTGGGCAACGAGTTCGCCTGTAGGGCCGAATACGTACGAGACCGGCATGCCGGGTACTTCGTACTTGGCGGCCAAGGCGCCCTGCGGGTCGTACACGATATCAAATTGGGCAGGTGCTTCGCGCAGGAAGCGCTCAGCGTCGGGCCGATTGGCGTCCACATTGACTCCGATGATCACGAGGCCGCGGTCCGCGTAGCGGGTCTTCAATTCATTGAGCCAGGGAAAGGACTGTCGACAAGGTGCGCACCACGATGCCCAGAAATCGATCACCACGACCTTGCCGCGGTAGCGGGCGAGGTCGAGTGCGTCGGCGGGGTCTGCAGACGCCGATGCACTCAGCGAAAGCAGGAGCCAGCTCGCAAGCAGGCCATACCAGAAACGATGGTGACCGTTGTTCATATTCCGCCAAGATACGGGCCGAACTGCGCCCGCGGGTTGGACGGCGCGAGGCGGGAGAATCAATCGCCGCTCAGGAATGAGTGGCGACTCACGCCTGAGCGTTGACTATCAATGATTATGGGTTCGCGCCGGTGCGCGAGGACGCCGCTAGCCTGTCTGTCGAAAGGGAATAGTTCACAGAATCTCCTCGTCGGCGCGCAATTGCCGGCTCTGGCTCAGGGCGCGGATGCACTGGTACTGGCGGCTGAGCTGCGCCTGCTGGGGCCAACTGCGTGACAGTCTGCCGCCAGGTTGGTCATGATGCGCCGCCTGGCTTGCGGCGTTCATGCTCGATCGCGCGATCGGCGCCGGCCCGTGTCGCCGGCGGCTGCTCACGCCGGCGAAACGCGATTCGATGGGAGAACTACGTCTTCCGTGCTGGTGCTCGATTTGCGGCTTGTACAA
>DATAFY010000231.1:0-8463 GCA_036257205.1 Steroidobacter sp.
CCTTGAGCTCGCATCACCTCAGGGCGGCGAGCTGCGAGGCCAGCTCAAGCATCGGTCTGCCTCGGGGCCGAGAACAGAACAGGCTGATTGTCGACCTCGTGGCTCAGTTGGAATCGACGAGCGCCTCGGGAAGCTTGATCCCCCCTGGCCTG
The DNA here is from genome assembly GCA_036257205.1 of Steroidobacter sp. Classification (GTDB taxonomy): domain Bacteria; phylum Pseudomonadota; class Gammaproteobacteria; order Steroidobacterales; family Steroidobacteraceae; genus Steroidobacter. The sequence goes on from DATAFY010000231.1 coordinate 153, forward strand.
CCGCTTCACCGCGCTCGCAAGGCGTGGCCGTCACTCTTCTTCGACGCGCTTGAACGCGTTCATCAGGTCATGCTGCTTCTTCGGCGGGACAGAGTCGTAGTGACTCAGCTCCATCGTGTACGCGCCTTCGCCGCCCGTGAGCGACTTGAGGCGCGATTGATAATCGCTGAGCTCGGCGAGCGGGACGAGCGCGGTGATGCGCGTGCGCTGCCCGGCGAGCGACTGACTGCCGCTCACGCGCCCCCGTCGGGTCGCGAGATCGCCCGTGATGTCCCCTGTGGCGCCGCTGGGAGAGGTCACCTCCATGCGCACGACCGGCTCGAGCACAATCGGGCCTGCATCCAGAATCGCATTCAGAAACGCCTTCCTGCCTGCCGCAATGAAAGCGACTTCCTTTGAATCCACAGGATGGTGCTTGCCGTCGTACACGATGAGGCGCACGTCCTGCAGCGGGAAGCCGGCGACCGCGCCTTCGCCCAACACCTGGCGCACGCCCTTCTCCACCGCAGGAATGTACTGCGAAGGAATCGCCCCGCCGACGACCTCATCAACGAACTCAAACCCCTGACCGCGATCGAGCGGCTCGATGCGCAGATAAACCTCGCCGAATTGGCCGGCCCCGCCAGTCTGCTTCTTGTGTCGATGATGTCCTTCGGCCGGTCGCGTGATGGTCTCGCGATAGGGGATGCTCGGCGCACGGCTTTTGCAGCGGACTCCGTAGCGTTCATTCATGCGCTCGAGCAGCACGCGCAGGTGCAGATCGCCCATGCCGTAGAGGACCGTCTCGTTGAGCGTTGCGTGATGCTCGATGCGTACGCAGGGATCTTCAGCCATGAGCTTGTGCAGGGCGTCCGAAAGTTTCTGCTCCTCGCCCCGGCGCTCGGGCTCGATCGCAAGGCCCGCCATCGCGGGCGGAAACGCGATGGACTTCAAATGGTAGCGATCCTCATCGTGCGAATCATGCAGGACCGCATCAAAGTGCAGCTCTTCGACTTTCGCGACGGCGCAGATGTCCCCTGGAATAGCGCGAGGGACCTCCACGTGCTCCTTGCCCTGCAACTCGTAAAGGTGTGCGACTTTGAACGGCTTGCGGGCATCGCCTACGAATAACTGTGCGCCGGTCCGCACCGTCCCCTGATGGACGCGGAACACGCCGAGCCTGCCCACGAAGGGATCGATGCTCACCTTGAACACGTGCGCAACGACATGCCGGTCCGGATCAGGTTCGACCTTGACGCGCTCCACATGTTCTCCCGAGCCCTTGAGAAAGGGCGGCGGATTGCCCTCGAGCGGACTCGGCATCAGGCGCACCAAGGTCTCAAGCAATTCTTTGACGCCCGCGCCGGTCTCGGCCGAAACGAAGCAGACCGGCGTGAGATGCCCTTCGCGCAGCGCCTGCTCAAAAGGATCGTGCAACTGCCCCGGCGTAAGCTCCTCGCCTTGTTCGAGGTAGAGCGACATCACCTTCTCGTCCACCTCGACGACCTGATCGATGATCTCGGTGTGTGCGGCCGCTACCGAGCCGAAATCCGGCTCCGCCTCGCCAGGCTTGAAGAAGCAGTCGACCACGCTGCGCCCGCCTTCCGCCGGAAGGTTGAGCGGCAGGCACTCGCGCCCAAACGTTTCGCGCACGTCGGCGAGCACGCGCTCGGGGCGCGCATCCCGACTGTCGATCTTGTTGATCACGATCAGCGTGCACAGGCCCCGGTCGCGCGCGAACTCCATCATCCGTTGAGTGATCGGCTCCACGCCATTCACCGCATTCACGACCACCGCCGCAGTCTCGACTGCTTCGAGCGCCGAGAGCGCGCGGCCGGCGAAATCCGGGTAGCCGGGCGTATCGATCAGATTGATCCGGCGACCGTCCGTCTCGACATGCACGATGGCGGAGTCGAGCGAGTGTTGAAGCTGCTTCTCCTGAGGATCGAAATCGCAGACCGTCGTACCGCGTTCGAGACTGCCGCGGGCGCGAATGCTTCCTGCTTCCGCCAGCAGCGTCTCGACCAGCAAAGTTTTGCCCGCTCCCGCCTGCCCTACCAACGCAATATTGCGGATGTCCGCGGTCGAGTAAGCCATTGGGGAGCGCCCTCTTGCGATGTCACCGGAGCGCCGGCCAGCATACGCCGGCACACGGCGCAAGGCGGATAGCGGTTAGTCCTGAGAGCGACTCACGGCTTCTCGCTGGCGAAACCCGCAGAATGGCGTCGCCGGTCGAACCAGAGCAACAATTTGAGCGGCGCAGCGCGCGCGCTTACCCTACTCGCAGACAACCACCGCTTCTTCCCGATCCGTCCAATGAAACCCGCCCTGATCGTGGATGACTCGCGCTCCGCCCAAGTCCGCTTGAGCCGCATGCTGGACGGCCATGGGGTCGCAGTCGATTTCGCATAAGCACGCATGACGCAAACCTGGCTCTTATACGGCGCCAACGGCTACACCGGCGAGCTCATCGCACGGGAGGCCGTGAAACGCGGCATGACGCCTATTCTCGCGGGCCGCTCGCGCAGCAGGATCGAACCGCTGGCCGCCGAACTGGGCTGCAAGAGCGCCGTGTTCAGCCTCGATGATCACACCGCGATGGTGGCCGCGCTGAATAGAACGCGCGCCGTGCTCAACTGCGCCGGCCCCTTCTCGCAGACCGCGCGTGCGCTGATGCAGGGCTGTCTCGCGACGCACGTCCACTACTTCGACATCACCGGCGAAATCGACGTGTTCGAACTCGCCCACAGCGTGCATGACAAGGCTGAACGCGCCCGGATCGTGCTGTGCCCCGGATTAGGCTTCGATGTCGTGCCGACCGATTGCCTCGCAGTGAGCCTGAAGCAGGCGCTGCCCGACGCGACCCACCTGGCGCTCGGGTTCGACGGCGGCTCCGGGCCTATGAGCCGGGGAACGGCTAAGACCGCCGTCGAAGGCGCCGCCGCGGGTTCACGGATGCGGCGCGACGGCAAGATCGTCCAGGCGCCGCTGGCGTCGAGCGTTCGGCGCATCGACTTCGGCGCGGGCGAGAAACTCGCCGTCGGCATTCCCTGGGGGGACGTCAGCAGCGCGTTTTACTCTACAGGAATTCCCAATATCGACGTGTTCACGGCGAGCTCGCAGCGAGCGATCAAACGTCTGCGCCGCACCAACCTGCTGCGCCCGCTGCTCGCGCGACGCCCCGTCGTTCGTATGCTTCAGCGCGCCGCCGAGAAGCGCGTGCAGCCCCCCACGCAGGCGCAGCGCGACCTCAATTCGACGCTCGTATGGGGTGAAGTGCGCAATGCCGCCGGTCAGGCGAAAACAGCGCGCCTGCGGACCGCGAACGGCTATTCGTTGACCGTTTGTTCCTCTCTTGCCTTTCTGGAGAGCATGCCCAATGAGAGTCCCTACGCGGGTTTCGCCACGCCCGCCATGGTGATGGGCGCTGATTTCGCGACAACGCTGCCCGGCTCCTCCCCCATTCGCTTCGACGGATGAATCACACAGCCTCATCCCTCGCCGATTTCGCATCGGCCCAACACGCCGGTTTCCAGCCGCCCGCCTGGCTCTCCAGCTCGCACATGCAGTCCATTCTGCCGAGCCTGCGGCTGTGCCGCCCGCTGCTCGCGCGGCGCGCGAACAGCATGCTCGCGTGCGCACAGACGCAGGTTCTGGATTGCGGCGAGGGCGTGCGCCTGATGGGCCACTATTCGCGCCAGACGGCGCCGCACAGCGGCCCTGTGCGCGATTTGGTCGTTCTCCTGCACGGTTGGGAGGGCAGCGCGGATTCTTTGTACGTACTCTCCCTCGGCGCGCACCTGTTCAGTCTTGGATGCGACGTGTATCGCCTCAACTTCCGCGATCACGGGCCGACGCATCATCTGAACGAGGAAATCTTTCATTCCTGCCGTTTGAACGAAGTCGTCGGCGCGGTGGCGCGCGTACAGCAGCTCGTTCCTGATCGGCGCCTCACGCTCGCAGGCTTCTCGCTGGGCGGCAACTTCGCATTGCGCGTTGCCGCGCGAGCGCCGAGCGCAAACATTCGTCTGGAGCGTGCGATTGCGATCTGTCCCGTGCTGCGGCCGCGCAGCACCATGGAGGCGCTCGAAAGCGGCTGGTTCGTGTATCAGCAGCACTTCGTCGGGAAATGGAAACGCTCATTGCGGCGCAAGCAGGCGTTGTTTCCGCAGCGCTATGACTTCAGCGCCATGCTCGCTCAACGCACCATCAAGGCCATGACGCAGATCATGGTCGAGCGCTTCAGTGAGTTTGCCGATGTGGACGCCTATCTGAATGGGTATGCGATCGTCGGCGATGCGCTCGCGAAGCTGGACGTCCCAAGCCACATTCTGTTTGCGCTGGACGACCCGATCATCCCAGCGAACGATTTGCGCGAGCTTGCACGCACGCCGGCGCTGGAAGTGACCGCGCTGGCGTATGGCGGGCACTGCGGTTTCATGGACCGCTTGGGCGCCGAGAGCTGGGCCGACAGAGAAGTGGCGCGGCTCATGGGCTTGGCGCGCGGGAACGTGAGCGGCCGAGCGAGCTCCTCGAGCTCGATGTCCTGAACGGCCCAGCGGCACAGATCGCGCCCAGCTTCGACGCGCTGCGCAAGCAGCGGGTGATCGCACACATGAAATCGAGCGCCAGCGGCCACTTGGGTCCAAAGCGCTGAGCGCAGCGCACGCGGGGTGTTTTCAGTTGGCCCTGTGCCCGATCACAACGGGTGCGAAGACGGCTGTCGGCGCTGCGTGACACGATGTTATCTTTCGCGCAGCTCGCCGCCGCCGACGGATTGTTGCAGCTCAGTACTTCGCGTCGATCGACGCAAGGACCAGGGTATGTGCTCGAGCAGGAATGTCTGCCGCCCTCCGGCGCGCAACGCCGTGCTCGGCGCTGCGCTCGCGCTGTGTGGATGCGGCGGCGGCTCGAGCAGCTCGGATGCTCCGGCCAGTCCGTCGCCGCCTCCCGACCCCGAATCGGGAATGGACGCAAGACCCTCGAACACCACGTGCCTCGCCTGGGAGCGATCCGGTTCGGGGGCAAGCATTTCCCTTGCTCGATTCACCAGCCACAGCTTCGTTAATCCGGTCGGAATGCTTCAGGCGCCAAACGACGACGCACGCTGGTTCGTGGTTCAGCAGGGCGGGCGAGTCATGGAGTTCACGGCGGACTCGGCGAGCCCGACGATCTACCTGGATATCGTCGATCGCGTGCAATCAGGCGGCGAAATGGGGCTGCTCGGCATGGCTTTTCATCCCAATTTCCCCACTGATTCGCGCGTATTCCTCTCATACACCGCAGGCAACCCGCTCGTTTCCAGGGTTTCCGCATTTCGACTCAACGACAGCGGCGTACTCGATCCTTCATCCGAGCAGATCGTCTTGGCGGTGAATCAGCCGCAAGAAAATCACAACGGCGGCCACATCGCGTTCGGCCCGGACGGCTTTCTGTACATCGGATTCGGCGACGGCGGCGGCGCGGGGGATCAGCACGGGACGCTCGGCAACGGCCAGAGCCTGCAGACGTTGCTCGGCAAGATGATTCGGATCGATGTAAGCGGCGCGAGCGGCGCAGCGCCCTATCGAATTCCTCCGGACAATCCATACCCCTCAGGCGCGTTTTGCAACACGACGGGAACGACGAGCGCAGCCCAATGTGCAGAAATCTATGCGTATGGCTTTAGAAATCCCTGGCGCTGGAGCTTCGATCGCGCAAACGACGATCTTTGGGTCGCGGACGTTGGGCAAAACGCCTGGGAGGAAGTGGATCTGGTCGCTTCGGGCGGCAACTACGGCTGGCGCTGTCGCGAAGGGGCTCACAACTACAACACGAGCGCATGCGAGATGAGCGGCCTCATCGATCCGGTCGCCGAATACGATCACAACCAGGGCCGGTCGATCACCGGCGGCTACGTGTATCGCGGCGTGCAGAACACCGGTCTTGCGGGCCGATACCTGTTCGGGGATTTCGTCTCGGGGCGGATCTGGGCGTGGATTCCAGAGAGCGCATCCGCGCCGCGGACGCCGACTCATTTGCTCGACTCGGGCCTCAGCATCTCTTCGTTCGGACAGGGCAACGACGGCGAACTCTACGTCGTCGACCATGGCGGTGCGCTGTATCGAATCAATTTTGCGGGCGGGGCCGGAGGCGACGCTGCGCCGACGAACCTGAGCGCGACAGGCTGCGTCAATCCGACTGATGCGAAGCAGGCTGCCGCCGGCCTCATTCCTTACGACATCAACGCCCCGTTCTGGTCGGACGGGGCGGAGAAGGACCGCTGGCTGGCGCTGCCCGAGGGCCAGCGCATCACGGCTGCAACGAACGGCGACTGGGAGTTTCCCAACGGCTCCGTACTGATGAAGAACTTCCGCATCGGCTCACGGCTGATCGAGACGCGCCTGTTCATGAGGCATCCAGACGGCGCTTGGGGCGGCTTTTCGTATGAATGGAACGAGCAACAGACCGACGCGGCGCTCGTGTCAGGCGGCGCAACGCGCGATCTCGGCGATGGTCAGCAATGGATCTTCCCAACCGGGCAGCAGTGCCTGCAATGTCACACGAGCGCAGCCGGCCGATCGCTTGGGCTCGAAACAGCGCAGCTCAATCGCAATTTCGAGTACGCGCAAACCGGTAGAATCGCAAATCAACTCTACACGCTCAGTCACATCGGCGTGCTGACGCCGCCAATCGCTGAGCCGCAGACGCAGCCTTCCATGCCTGACCCGGCGAACGCCAGCGCCGATCTGACCGCACGGGCGCGAGCGTATCTGCACACGAATTGCTCGCAATGCCATCGGCCGGGCGGGCCCACGACCAGCACGATGGACCTGCGCTACGACACAGCGCTGAACCTGACGAATGCATGCAACGTCCTGCCCCAGTCAGGCGATCTCGGCCTCGGAGTCGACGCGCGGCTGATCGCGCCAGGCAGCTCCGCCGATTCCCTGGTGGTCAACCGGATGAACCGGCGCGATCAACACGCGATGCCGCCCCTCAATTCGACTCAGATCGATTCGGCGGGCGTTGCGCTTCTCACTCAGTGGATCAATGGATTGCCCGGCTGTTGATGCACGCGCGGCGCCTTCGCGCGAGCCGCCGGTCTGAGGCGCCGGGCGGCGTCTGTCACCGGTTTCTCTTTTCGTCGTAATGCACGACGGCCGCGCCGCTCGTGACGGCCATGTCGCCTTCGATCACCGCGCCGCGCGCCACTGCGATGCTGCGCGCGCGCACTGAGCCGCGAATGCGCGCGGTCTTGCGAATCTCCAGTTTTTCTACGATCGCCAGCGTTCCCTCGATCTCCCCAGCGACAACGGCGTTGGTCGCGTGGATGTCGCCTTGCCAGCGACTGCCCTCTGAAACCGTCAAAGCGCCGCGAACCGAGCCGTCGCCGTGAATGTGACCGCCGACCACCAGGTCGCCGCCGCATTCCAGGTTGCCGACGAACTTCGAGCCGCTTCCCACAAGCGTCGGGCTGCCCGACTGTCGATCGGTCACTCTGCGGCGAGGTGTTTCGGACATGCTCACTCCTGGATCTGGCGGTTGGACATCGACGGGCTCCGGGCTCAGCGCCTGCAAATTGCTCAGCACAGTCTCGACGCAATCCTCAGCGTTGTTCCGACTCGACAGGCGCTTACGCGCCGCGATGTCGAATTATTCATGGCGACGGCCCATTTGTCAGATCGCGGCGACGCCGGATCGACGCCGAACCGCCGCCCACGGGTCCGAAGCTGACATTGTTTGTCTGCGACGCCGCTCGGGCGCCTGGGTCTAAGTTCATGATTGTAGTAGCGATGCCTCGTTGGCATACCGATTGCGAAACACCCAACGAACTTATGCGGCTGAACCTCGCGGCGAGTTCCTCCGTGGACTCGTCGCCGGTTCGGACCCCGCGCCGCCACGCGTTCTTCCCCGCTGGCGGCGTTTTTTTTCACGGTGTCTAGTGACTGAACGCCCCGGAGTGGTGATGATTCGCGCACTTTGAGGAGGAGCTCCCCAAATGGTGCGTGGATTGCTGATGCTCAGCGCTTTTCTGACGGCGCACGCCGCCGGCGCACAGACGGCCGGCGCACGCGAGGTCGAATCGGTCACCCTCAAGAACGGCATGCAACTCATCGTGTGGCCCGATCGGGACATCCCGAACGTAGCGCTGTACAACTGGGTGCGCGTCGGCAGCCGCAACGAGGCGCCCGGCATTACCGGGCTCGCCCACTTCTTCGAGCACATGATGTTCAACGGCACGAGCACCCGTGCGCCCGGTGAATTCGACCGTACGCTCGAGGCGAGCGGCGCCCGCAACAACGCGTTCACCTCGAGCGACGTGACGGTCTATCAGGACTGGTTTCCGCGC
>DATAFY010000244.1:0-4552 GCA_036257205.1 Steroidobacter sp.
GTGCGCTCGGCATCCGACAGCGCTGAGGTTGCGATCTGGTCGACATACACTTCGCCGGAATTGGGACGCTCGAGCAGGCCCGCGATGTGCAGAAGCGTCGACTTGCCGGCGCCGGACGGCGCGATCAGCGCAACCGATTGACCGGGCCAGATGGCAAGCTCTGCGCCTTTGAGGATGTCGAGCGTGACATCGCCTTGGCGATAATGCCGGTCGATCTCGTGCAGAAACAGGATCGGCGGCTCCTCCTTCTCCCGCATACCGGTCTGCGGCCTCGTCTCGACACTGACCGTATCACTCATAGCGCAGCGCCTCGACCGGATCGAGACGTGCCGCGCGCCAAGCGGGATAGAGCGTTGCGAGCAGCGAGAGCGTGAGGGCCATGATCACCACGGCCGTGGTCTCGCCGGCATCAAGGTCGGCGGGCAGTTTCGACAAGAAGTAGAGCTCGGGCGAGAACAATTCGGTATTCGTTATCCAGGACAGAAAGCGGCGGATCGATTCAATGTTGAGGCACACAACCAGCGCCAGCAGAAAGCCTACGAGCGTGCCGACCACCCCGACCGAGGCGCCGGTGACCATGAACACGCGCATGATCGCGCCCTGGGTCACGCCCATGGTGCGCAGAATGCCGATGTCGCGGCCCTTGTCCTTCACCAGCATGATCAGGCCGGAGGCGATGTTGAATGTCGCCACGATCACGATGATGGTCAAAATGAGGAACATGACGTTGCGCTCGACCTGCAGCGCGTTGAAGAACGTCGCGTTCCGCTGGCGCCAGTCGATCAGAAAGATCGGGCGTCCCGCGGCCTCGGTGATGAGTCTGCGCTGATAATCGATCTGATCCGGCTTATCGACATAGACTTCGATCGCAGTGACGTCGCCGGCGCGATTGAAATAGGCTTGCGCCTCGGGCAGTGGCATGAATACGAATGCGGAATCGTATTCCGACATCCCGACCTCGAACACGGCCGCGATACGGTACGACTTGATACGCGGCGTCGTGCCCATCGGCGTGATCGCCCCGCGCGGGGCAACAAGTGTCACGCTGTCGCCCGCTCGCAGCGATAATTGATCGGCAAGCCTCCTGCCGACCGCCACCCCCTGCCCTTCGTCGAACCCTTCGAGCGTGCCCTGCCGGATGTTGTTGGCAACGGAGGGAAGCTTGGCGAGATCGGCGGCACGCACGCCACGCACCAGTACGCCCGACGCATTGAAGGGAGAAGACGCCAGCGCCTGACCCTCGACGACCGGCGCGGCAAGCAGCACGCCAGGCACTTTCGAAATGCGCTCGGTCACAACCTCCCAATCGGTGAGCGGCTGCTCCAGCGGCTGGATCAGGAGGTGGCCGTTGATGCCCAGGATCTTGTCCAGCAGCTCCTTGCGGAACCCGTTCATCACCGCCATCACGATGATGAGTGTGGCGACGCCGAGCATGATGCCGAGAAACGAGAATCCGGCATTGACCGAGATGAAACCCTCCTGTCGCCGCGAACGCAGATAGCGCAGCGAGAGCATCCATTCGAACGGCGCGAACGGGTGGGTGCGGGTCGGCTCGTCCATCGTTCTGTTCCCCGCCTCCGATTTTCACAGGATTCTGGCCGTTTCAGGCCCTCTTCCGCGACGGGCTTCAGTACCAACAATGCGTGCAGCGGGCTCGGTCACACTCCCCTTGCGGGAGAAGGGTGGCGAGCCCGCGCCTCATCCACACAGCCGCTTGACCGCATCCCCCTCGGTCATTAGTTCGCGGCTGCCCTCGGCGCGCTTCTTGACCTCGACCTTGCCCTCGGCAAGGCCCCTCGGTCCTACGAGGATTTGCCAAGGAATCCCGATCAGGTCGGCGGTGGCGAATTTTGCGCCCGGGCGCTGGTCGAGATCGTCGTAGAGCACGTCCACGCCTTGGGCGGCGAGATCGCGGTAAAGCCGCTCGCACGCCGCGTCGGTGTCGGCGCCGCCCTGCTTGAGATTGAGGATGACGACTTTGAAGGGCGCGACCGCCTCCGGCCACTTGATCCCGGCCTCGTCGTGGAACGCCTCGATAATGGCGCCGACCAGACGCGAGACGCCGACTCCATAGGAGCCGCCATGGACCGGGCGTTCGATCCCGTCGGGACCTGCAACGACAGCCTTCATGGGTTCGGAATACTTGGTCCCGAAATTGAAGATCTGCCCGACCTCGATGCCGCGGGTGTGCAGACGCTTCTGCGGGGGAACGTCGCGCTCGAAGCGGACGGGATCGTGCACGTCCTCGGTTGCGGCATAGAGGTTGGTCCACGGGCGGATATGCGGCATCAAGTCCGCCTCGTAATCGACGTCTTCGCCGGGAATGGGCAGATCGAGCACGTCGCGATTGCAAAAAACGCCGGACTCTCCCGTCTCCGCCAGAATAATGAACTCGTGCGATAGATTGCCTCCGATCGGGCCGGTCTCGGCCGCCATCGGGATCGCCTTGAGTCCCATCCGCGCGAAGGTGCGCAGATAAGCGACGAACATCTTGTTGTAGGAAACTCTCGCCGCGGCTTCATCAATATCAAAGGAATAAGCGTCCTTCATCAAAAACTCGCGACCGCGCATCACGCCGAAGCGCGGCCGCTGCTCGTCGCGGAACTTCCACTGGATGTGGTAGAGGATCTTGGGTAGCTCGCGGTAGGAGCGAATGTAGGCGCGGAAAATCTCGGTGATCATGTCCTCGTTGGTGGGACCGTAAAGCATATCGCGCTCGTGGCGGTCCTTGATGCGCAGCATTTCCGGACCGTAGGCGTCGTAACGCCCGCTCTCGCGCCAGAGATCGGCAAGCTGCAACGTAGGCATCAAAAGCTCGATGGCCCCCGCGCGGTCCTGCTCCTCGCGCACGATCTGTTCGATCTTTTTGAGCACGCGGAAGCCGAGCGGCAGCCAAGCGTAAATGCCGGCAGCCTCCTGGCGGATGAGACCCGCCCGCAACATCAGCCGATGGGAGACGACCTCCGCCTCCTTCGGAGTCTCGCGCAGGATCGGCAGGAGATAGTGGGAAAGGCGCATGGGGCGAGAATCGTTGAGGTATGCCGAGTGAAACCGGATCGCCGGCAAAAAAACAAGGGCTATCAAAGCCTTCCGCCGGAGTTTTGTGATTCTGGCCGCGGCGGCTGCGCCACTATACCGCGCCGCAACAGCGTGAAGACGCTATTTCACACGATTGGGCGGCGTTTGGACTTTGATGACAAGTCCCGCAAGTTGGGATAGCGTCACCAAGCGAGGTCGAGGCAGGAGCAATCGACGCCATCGGCCGAACGGTCCAAGTCTTGGGCGGAAAAGTCGGCGTAAAGCCGCGCCGTCTCGATCGACAGCTCAAGAGTTCGAGGCGTAAGGGTAGCGTGGAGTAAGTTTGCGTCTTTGGGAGCAGGGTTGTCGGCCCTGCTCGATTTTTTTTTCGCTATTGCCGCGGCTGGTCCGTCGGCTCGGATACGCCGCCCAAAGCTTTCATCGCGGCTGAGACGCCGCTGCGGCCGAGATCGGCGAGCGGAATCACGCCGACGAGCCGCTTGTCCCGGTTGACCACGGGAACACGCCGGATCTGATGTTCGGCCATCAGCCTGGCAGCGTCCTCGACGTCATCGTTCTCGAAACAATAGTAGACGCGCTCCGACATGACCTCCCGCACCGCAGTATTTCCCGCGGATCGATTTTCCGCGACGGCGCGCACGACGATGTCGCGATCCGTTACCATCCCGATCAGCCGGTCGTCTTCGCCGACGGGAAAGGCGCCGATGTTATCGGCCCTCATCTTGCGCGCTGCGTCCCGACTGGTCGTGTTGGGATCGATGACTTCCGCGCCGTGGGTCATGATCTCCTGCACCTGCATGGGAGTCCTCCGTCTTGGAAACATGCATTTTCATCGCGAACGTCCCCGCCATCTCCCCGCCGCGGCCTGCACTCGATCGCGCTGCCTTCACATCGGGACGCGATCGGCTTCGGCCTTCCGTTCCCTTTGGGCTTCGCGCTCATAGAGTTGCGCAGTCGCACGCTGCTGGAGGACACGGCTTCTGCGCTGTCGCCACAACATGGTCCCATAGATCAGGGCGATCGCGAGCGCCGCGACCATGGCGACGTCGATCACGAGCCAAAGCCACCCGCCGGGATCACTGTCCATCGTTGCGCTCCTGTCGTATCGCGCGAAGTCAACGCGGCAACCGCACTTCCGATCCACCCTGTGTTGACTCGGCCGCCATCCAGATAAGCGATTGCAGGCGTTTGGCTTTTTTGCCCGCGCGAAGCCCGGTTCCGATCCGTCGCTAATGCGGCGGGACACCCATGAGCCGAGCGAGATCGTCGAGCGCGATCAGCCGATACGTGTAGACCACGTACCAAATCGCGAACACGACCGCCGCGACGATGGTCGTCCAGACGAGCTTGCGCTTGAGGCTCGGGATCGCCGGCGCGCCGGGATCGCTGCCGGGCGTGACAGTCCCCTGCTCCTGTTGGCTGCGCACACTCCAAGGTAGGACCGCGAACAGCACGACCCACCAGATGATGAAATAGATCGCGATCGAGGTTGGCAGCGACATCGTATCAGCGC
>DATAFY010000282.1:0-3022 GCA_036257205.1 Steroidobacter sp.
GGCGGTCGTCAGGCCCAGATCGCTCGCAAGCTCATTATTGATTCGGACGGCGATCGTCGGATTGGAGCCCTTCTCGCTGCTTTCGAGATCCGCGATGCCGGGAATCTTGGAGAACTGCGCCATGATCTGCTGCGACAACTCTGTGAGCTTGCGCGTATCGGGGCCCAAAATCGACACGACCACGGGCGGCCCATTGTTGCCGCTGATCGACAACTCCACACCCGCCATGCGGCTTAGCCGCTCACGAACGGTCTTTTCAATGTCCTGCTGCGAAGGACGATCGGTGGTTCTGCGATCGGTCAACTTGAGGAAAATGCTTGCGTAGTTCCTGCCTTCCTCCGTCCCAATCGTCGTGATCACCCCATCCACGCCTTTAATCTCGCGCAACTCTCCTTCGATATCGCGCATTTTCGCGTCGGTATATTCAAGACTTGAACCGATCGGCGTGTTCAGGCGCATGAAAATCATGCCCTCATCGTTCGCCGGTATGAACTCGGTGCCGATCAGCGGAACGAGCAAGAAGCTGCCGAAAAAAGAGAAGCCCGCTATCGCCAGCAGGCACATCCGCGGACTGGCGCTCGCCCAACGGGGCGGCTCTGCGCGGTCCGGACGACGATGTCTGGCGATCTGTGCGAGACCTGGAATCGCATAACGCCGCTCGCCGAGCGTCCATCGCAGCACCGCGTCGTAGACGCTGTGCGCGCGGTCGACGCCTGCCTCCACTTTCTCCATAACGCGCGCAAGCCAGGGCGCACGCCGGAAGCGGCCAGTTTTGGGATCCGGCCAAACGGACGACAGCATCGGATCGAGCGTAAAGCTCACGAACAGCGACACCAGCACCGCCACCGAAACCGTAATCCCGAACTGCAGAAAGAAGCGGCCAATTATCCCCTTCATGAAGGCAACCGGAATAAAGACGGCGAGAATGGCGAATGTCGTCGCCATGACGGCAAGACCGATTTCCTGCGTGCCTTCAAGCGCCGCAACACGGTGGCTCCTCCCCATGTCGGCGTGCCGAACAATGTTTTCACGCACGACGATCGCATCGTCGATCAACAGACCGATGCACAGCGACAACGCCATCAACGTCATGAAATTGAGCGTGTATCCGAACGCATGCAGCGCGATGAATGTTGCGATTACCGAAATCGGCAGCGTCAGTCCCGTGATGATCGTGGAGCGCCAGGAATGCAGGAACAGGAACACGATCAGAATCGTGAGCAGCGCGCCCTCTGCGATCGTCGACTTGACGCGATCGAGCGAACCTTCGATGAACTTGGCCTCCGACCACATCGTGCGGATCTGAACATCGGTGGGCAGCCGGCTCTTCAGGTCTTCGATCGCTGCGTCCACGCCCTTGCCGACCTCAACGATATTGGCCTGCTGTACCTTGATTATTTGCAGAGAGATCGAACGCAGCCCGTCAACACGCGAGATGGACTGCTCCTCGGCTTCGCCGTCGACAACGTCGGCCACCTGATGCAGGTACACGGGCGCCCCGCCCTGGTTGGCGACGATGATGCGCTCGAAACCGCGCGGGTCGCGAATCTTGCCTTCAACCCGCACGAGCTGTTCCTGATCGCCTCGCGAAATGCTGCCGGCAGGCAGGTCCTGATTCGCCGCCTGAATGGCTGCGATCACCTGGTCCACGCCGACGCGGTGATTTTGCAGCTGTTCGGGGCGCAGAAAGACCTGCACCTGCCGCTCGACGGCGCCGCCGACGACGATGTTGCCGACGCCGTACGAGTTCTGAAGCCGTTTTACAATCTGCTGTTCGACTAAGGTCGATACTTCGCGCAGCGTGCGCGTGTTTGAGTAGACGGCGAGATGAATCACGGGCTGCGCCGAGCTGTCATTGCTCGCACGCGAGATCGTCGGCTCTCGCACCTCGCGCGGCATCGAAGCGCGGATCTGCGCCACTTTGTCGCGAACCTCCTGCGTCGCCGCGACCACGTCCACATCCATTCGGAGGGCGATCTGCAGGTAGGCCGCGCCCTCGCGCGCCGTCGCGTAAATGTCCTGGACGCCATCAACCGTGTTGATCACGTTCTCGATCGGCTTGATGACGTCGTTCTCGATCGCCTCGGGGGAGGCGCCCGGATAGCGCACGGTCACCGACACCTCCGGTATCGTGACTTCGGGCATCTGCTCGACGGGCAGCAAGCGGTAGGAAAACGCCCCCAGCACGACGAGCGCAAGAACGACCATCGTCGCGAAGACAGGCTGATTGATGCTGGTGCGTGTAATCCACATGCCGGGGCGACCTGATTCGTGACTTCGGTGCTTGCGGAATGCCGCGCCTTAGTTGGCGGCGCCCTTTGATGCCGATTCGGCGCGAACGATCGCGGGGGATCCGGCTTTGTCGTCGCCGATCTGCGCAATGATGACGCGCTCGCCGGCCGACAACCCGTCGCGCACTTCCACCAATGCGGCGCCTTCGGGCGACGCACCAAGCATCACGGGCGTGCGTACGACCTTGCCTGCCTTCAGAGCGAGCACGTAGTGCGCGCCGGATTCTTCACGCACGGCGCGCTGTGGGATCGCAAGCACGGGCTCCCCCGCATCCACTGTAAGTTCGCCCTGCGCGAACATGCCGCCCTTCAGCGCGCGATCCGGATTCGGCACGGCGATATAGATAGTGATCGCGCGCGAGCCGTCGGCGGTGACAGGATTGATACGCTGCACCTGGCCCTGGAACTGGCGCGCGCCGAAGCCGCCGACCTTAAAGCGCACGGTCTGCCCGATGCGCACTGAGGGAATGTCAGCCGCTGGAATGGGCGCCTCGAGCACCATCTGCCGCAGGTCCACCAGGCTCACGATCGCCGAATCGGGCGAAGCCTTCTCGCCGGGATGCACCAAGCGTTTGGCGATGGTCCCGGCGAACGGCGCTCGCAAAACAGCGTCTTCGAGGTTGATTCTGGCGAGACGCGCCTGCGCCTCCGCCAGCTTCATGCTTGCGACGCTCGCCGCATACGCGCTCTCAGTCTGCTCGTAAACGTGCGGTGAAATGTACTTCTGCTCG
>DATAFY010000283.1:0-6078 GCA_036257205.1 Steroidobacter sp.
AACGCGATCAAGAAGATCTCAGTGCAGCGCGGCTATGATGTAACCGAATACACGTTGTGTTGCTTCGGAGGCGCGGCCGGACAACACGCGTGCCTGGTCGCCGACGCCCTGGGCATGTCGAGGGTGTTGATTCATCCGCTCGCGGGCGTGCTCTCCGCCTACGGCATCGGCATTGCCGATGTGATTGTGATGAAGCAGCGAGCGGTCGAGACGATGCTCGAGGCGCGATCCCTGGCCGCTTTGGAGGCGCCGCTTGCGGAACTCGAGCGGCAGGCGTTGGAAGACCTGCGTGTGCAAGGGGTGGAGGCGAATCGCGTGCGGCTCGCACGATGCGCTGCGCTGAAGTACGAAGGCACGGACAGCACGCTGCAAATCGCACTCACGGGAGCGGCGACGGCCGCAGAACTGGTGCGGACGTTTCAAGATCGCTATCGGACGCGCTTTGGCCTTCTCATGCGCGGCCGAGCGATAGTGATTGAGTCGATCGCGGTGGAGGGCGTCGCCGCATCGCAAGTCGCGACGCTCGAGGCGTGCGCCCAGTTCGAGGGCGAAGGCGGCAATCCGAAGCCCGCGGCGACGCGCACAGTCCATTTCGCGGGTGCGCGGCGCGATACGCCGTTGTTCGAACGCGAGCGCCTGCGGCCCGGCGATCTCATCGACGGGCCGGCCATTTTGTGCGAGTCGAACACGACGACGGTGGTCGAGCCCGGCTGGCAGGCGGAGTGCTCCTGGCGCGGCGATCTCGTTTTGCATCGCGTGCAACCAGCCGTACGCGCGTACGCGGTCGGCACGCAAGCCGATCCCGTCGTCCTGGAAGTGTTCAACAACCTGTTCATGTCCATCGCGGAGCAGATGGGAGTCGCTCTCGCGAACACCGCAACGTCGGTGAACATCAAGGAAAGACTGGATTTTTCCTGCGCGGTGTTCGACGCCGACGGTCAGCTGATCGCCAATGCGCCGCACATGCCTGTGCATCTGGGCTCCATGGGCGAGGCCGTGCAGGAAATCATGCGTCGACGCCGCCGTGAGATGCGTCCGGGCGACATGTTTGCGTTGAACGCGCCGTACGCGGGCGGCACACACCTTCCGGATGTGACCGTCGTCATGCCTGTGTTCGTCGACGCAAAGCGCGGTGACGAAGCGGATCGTGATCAGGAGAGCGGGGACGCTCAGGGGCCGCCGCGCGCCGCTTCGGACCTGCAGCCTACACAGTACAACCGACAGCCTGATTTTTTTGTCGCAGCCCGCGGCCACCACGCCGATATCGGCGGCATTACGCCCGGATCGATGCCCGCGAGTTCGACTCATATCGACGAGGAGGGCGTGCTGCTGGACAACGTACAGCTGGTGAGCGCCGGAGCGTTCTTGGAGAAAGAGCTGCGTGAGCTCCTTGGCGCGGGCACGCACGCTGCGCGCAACGTAGAACAGAACCTGGCGGATCTGCGCGCGCAGGTCGCCGCTTGTCAGAAGGGTGCGTGTGAGTTGCAGGCTGCCGTGGATCATTTCGGGCTGCACGTCGTGCGGGCCTACATGCAGCACGTGCAGGACAACGCGGAAGAGGCGGTCCGCCGCGTGATCGATAAGCTCCACGCCGGCGCGTTTGAATACCCCATGGACAACGGCGCGGTGGTGCGCGTTGCGATCAGGACCGACCAGCGCACTCGCTGCGCAACGATCGACTTTACGGGGTCCAGCCCGCAGCAGCCGCACAACTTCAATGCGCCGTTTCCAGTCACGCGCGCCGCGGTGCTCTACGTGTTCCGCACGCTCATCGACGATGAGATTCCGCTGAATGCCGGCTGTCTCAAGCCGCTGAGCATCATCGCCCCGGAGGGCTCGATGCTGAATCCTCGCTATCCCGCAGCGGTTGTTGCGGGCAATGTGGAGACCTCGCAGGTCATCACGGATTGCCTGTACGGAGCGCTTGGAGCGCTCGCGGCCAGTCAGGGTACGATGAACAACTTCACGTTCGGCGACGGCGAGCATCAATATTACGAGACCATCGCGGGCGGTTCTGGCGCCGGGCCCGACTTCGACGGCGCGGACGCCGTTCAGACGCACATGACCAACTCGCGCCTCACGGATCCCGAAGTGCTCGAGTGGCGTTTTCCCGTGCGCTTGGAGAGCTTTCGCATCAGACGTGAGTCCGGCGGTCGCGGCACGCATCGCGGCGGCGATGGGGTGGACCGGCGCGTGCGGTTCCTGAAGCCCATGGCAGCCGTATTGCTTGCGAATCATCGGCGAATAGCGCCATTCGGCCTGGCGGGCGGGGAGCCGGGCCTGCCGGGAAGAAACTGGATCGAGCGAGCCGATGGTCGCATCGAAGAGTTCGGCGCGACGCATGAGGCGCAGATGCAGACGGGCGATCTGTTCGTGATTCAAACCCCGGGCGGCGGGGGGTATGGAAAGAGCGGATAGCGGATCGAGCTCCTTCGCTCAACGGCAGAATCAGGAATCGAGGGCATGACCAACGCTGAGAGCGCGGTCGACGGGCATCGAGACGAGGATGTCGAGGCGGCGGCTTCTTCCTCCGGATCCGCCGCGCGCCGTCCGCTTCGACGTCTTGCGATCGCGAGCATGGTCGGCACAACGCTGGAGTACTACGACTTCGCCGTCTACAACACACTCGCCGCGCTGCTTTTCAATCAGTTGTTCTTTCCTTCTTTCGATCCGCTCTCCGGGACGATTCTCGCGCTCTCCACGTTTGCGGTCGGTTATCTGTCCCGACCGTTCGGAGGCGTGATCTTCGGCCATCTTGGCGATCGTCGCGGCCGCCGCTTCGTGCTGGTGTCGACGTTGCTCGTGATGGGCGCAACGACGGCGCTGATGGGCGCGCTGCCCACCTACGAAGCCGCCGGCGTTGCGAGCCCGATCATGCTCGTCGCACTGCGCTTTATTCAAGGCGCCGCACTGGGCGGGGAGTGGGCGGGCGCCGTATTGCTGTCCGCGGAGCATGGCCGACCTGAACAACGCGGCCGCAACGCGTCGTGGGCTCAGATGGGGCCCTCGCTCGGCACATTGCTTGCGACCGGCGCGATCGCTGCGCTGACCTGGTTGCTTTCCGATGACGCGTTCAAGGCGTGGGGCTGGCGGATTCCTTTCTTCGCTAGCCTGGCATTGATCGCTTTTGGGTGGTGGATCCGGGCCGGCGTGGAGGAAACGCCGCTCTTCCGGCGACTCGAGCGCAACCAGCAGAAGGCGCGCGCGCCGGTTGCAGACGTGTTCCGCGGTCACTGGCGGGGATTGCTCGTCGCAGGCGGCGTGCGTCTTGGGCCGGACGTTCTCTATTCGCTCACCGCCGTCTTCTCATTGAGTTACCTGACCGCCATGATGGGTCAGTCGCGCACTGTGGCGCTCATTGGCCTGTCGATCGCAGGCGCCTGCAATGCGCTGTCGATTCCATTCTTCGGGTCGCTGTCGGATCGCCTCGGTCGGCGCGCCGTCTATGGCGTAGGCGCCGCGCTCGGGCTCGTGTGGCTGCTCGTATTCTTTGCGTTGCTCGACAGCGGCTCTGCTTTTCTCATCGCCGGCGCCCTTGCGGGGGCCCTCGTCATACACGCGATGATGTATGGTCCGCAGGCCGCCCTCATCGCGGAGCAGTTTCCGACGCAAGTACGGTACGCGGGGGCGTCGCTCGCCTACACGCTCGCAGGGGTGGTCGGCGGCGGAATCGCGCCTGCGGCGTTCGCCGCGCTGTTCAAGATCTATCGTACGACCGCGGTCGTTGCGATCTACGCCGCGACTGCATTGCTGATCACAAGCGCCGTGCTGTTCGCCGCAAGGGAGTACAAAGAGCGCTGAGCGCAAGCGCCGCACACTCGACGAACGCGCAGGTCCGATGCAACATCTCGCGGCCGTGTACGTTCTGCAGGCGTTGCGCTTGCGTGCGTTCCAGAGACGGATCTGGTGCATGCTACGGGCGCGATGACCTTGCGGGGCGAAGACGCGGCGTCTTTAAGGGCTAGGAGAGCTTGGATGAGAGATCATGGGAAGCGGACGGGAGCGATCATTTGATCGGGCGATGCCGAATTGTGCGTGATGATGCGTGATCTGGGGCGCGTGCGCCGCGCGTTGTGCGCAGTTCTTTGCATGCTGGCCGCCGCAGCCGCGCCCGCCGCAGAGCAGCGCGTGCCCGGCATCGTGGTGGAAGGCTCGCGAGTGTATGACCCCGTGCGCGACAGCGATCCTGTGATCAACAACCTCGAGCGGCGCACGTTCCGATTTTTCTGGAACACGGCGGACAAGCAGACCGGGCTTGTGCCGGATCGCTATCCCTCTCCTTCCTTCGCGAGCACGGCCGCGATCGGCTTCGCCCTCACGGCATATGTCATCGGATCCGAGCGCGGTTACATCACGCGCTCGCAGGCGCGCGGGCGGACGCTGCGCACCTTGCGTTTTCTCGCGAGCGCGCCCCAGGGACCGGACGAAGTCGGTATGACCGGCTATCAGGGGTTCTATTACCATTTTCTGGACATGCAGACCGGAGCGCGCTTCGAGACCTCGGAGCTGTCGACGATTGACACCGCGTTGCTGCTCGGCGGAGTGCTGCTCGCGCAGACGTACTTCGACGATGAGGTGCGCACGGAGCAGGAGATCCGCGATCTCGCCGAGCAGATCTACGCGCGCGTCGACTGGACATGGGCGCAGAATCGTCCACCCACCATTTCGCACGGTTGGCGTCCCGAGACGGGCTTTCTGCGCTTCGATTGGCGCGGCTACAACGAGGCGATGCTGGTTTACATTCTAGCCCTGGGTTCGCCCACCCACGCTGTCGAGCCGGAGGCGTGGGAGGAATGGTTAAAGACGTACAAGGACAGCTGGGGAGAGTATTTCGGTCAGCAGTTCGTCGCGTTCGGACCGATGTTCGGCCATCAGTACTCGCATATATGGATCGACTTTCGCGGCATCCAGGACGCTTTCATGCGCGAGCAGGGCGTCGACTACTTCGAGAACAGCCGCCGCGCGGCGTACGCCCAGCGCGAGTATGCGATTCAGAATCCCATGCGCTGGCGCGGCTACGACAGCGAGATCTGGGGGCTGTCCGCTTCCGATGGTCCGGCGGACACCGTGCAGATCCTCAATACTGAAGAGCGCGGCTTCTTCACCTACACCGCGCGCGGCACCGCCGCGCCGCATGTGCTCGACGACGGCACGATCGCGCCGACTGCGGCCGTCGGAATGATTGCTTTCGCGCCGGAGATCGTCATTCCAACGATCCGCGCCTTTCGTGCACGCTTCGGGGAGCATTTGTACCAGCGCTATGGGTTCCTGGATGCAGTGAATCCGAGCTTCACTTATGCAGACGTTCCGCTGCGGCATGGGCGCATCATCGAGAATGTCGGTTGGGTCGCGGACGATTACCTCGGCATCGATCAGGGGCCGATCGTGGCGATGATCGAGAATTATCGCAGCGCTCTGATCTGGAAAGTCATGCAGCGCAACCGGCACATTCGCCGCGGACTGGAGCGCGCGGGTTTTAGCGGGGGCTGGCTCGAGCAACCGACGCTCGAACCCAAACCCGTTCCCCTCGCACCCACGGCGCCCAGTGCGAGCAACGCGCCGGGTTCCACGCGAGGGGATGGGGAACAGCCCCGGTGATCACGCGTCGCCGTGCATTAGGCCTCATGGCGGGCGCCGTCGCAGCCGGCTGCACGCGCAGGAACGCCGGACGCACCGTCATTCGGTTCTGGGGCCTCGGGCGGGAAGGAGAGGCGGCCGCGGAGCTCTTGAAAGGATTCGCGCAGGAACGCCCCGATATTGCAGTAGAAGTGCAGAAGCTGCCGTTTACGTCGGCGCACGAGAAACTGCTCACGGCGTTTGCAGGCGACACGCTGCCGGATTTGTGTCAGCTCGGAAATACCTGGGTCCCGGAATTCCAAGCGCTGAACGCCCTCGAGCCGCTCGAGGCGCTGATCGCAACGTCCCGGGACGTGGTGAAAGAAGATTACTTCCAGGGAATCCTCGACTCGAACCGCATCGATGGCGTGCTCTATGGCCTGCCCTGGTACGTTGACACGCGGCTGTTGTTCTATCGCCGCGATCTGTTGAAGCAGGCCGGGTTCGATGAGCCTGCGGCGA
>DATAFY010000615.1:0-1729 GCA_036257205.1 Steroidobacter sp.
GATTGCACCGAATCACCGTCAGTCTCGACACGCTGAACCCGGAGCTTTTCAAGCAGATGAGCGGCGGTTTTGCGGAGCGCGATCGCGTGCTCGAGGGCGTTCGCGCGGCAATGGACGCGGGACTCACGCCAATTAAGATCAACGCGGTCGTGGAGCGCGGTCTGAACGATCACACCGTACTCGATCTCGTTGAATACTTCCGCGGCACGGGCGTTATCGTGCGCTTCATCGAGTACATGGACGTCGGCAACCGCAATCACTGGAGCCTGGAACGCGTCGTACCTTCCCGCGAGCTGGTGCAGCGCATCCATGCGCGCTGGCCGCTGCACGCGATAGAAGAGAACTACCACGGCGAAGTCGCCGAACGTTACGCGTTCGACGACGGCGCGGGCGAAATCGGCTTCATCTCCTCGATTACGAATGCTTTCTGCGGCGCCTGCACGCGCGCGCGACTGTCCTCGGAAGGCGTGTTCTACACCTGCCTGTTCGCCCGCAGCGGGGCCGACCTACGCACCCCGTTGCGCGCCGGCGTCAGCGATAGCGAACTGCTCGCAGTGATCCGAGATACATGGGCCAGGCGCGACGATCGCTACAGCGAATTGCGTGCGACGTTCAAAGGCGAGCAACCGCTGAATAAGATCGAAATGTATTACATCGGCGGCTGACCTCCGGACGGTTTCTACGAGTCCCGAATGACCGTGTTGTATGCTTGACCCACCGTCCGGCAGTCGGTTTAGTTCTGAACATGTCCTCCTTTTCACACATTGACGACCGCCGCGCCCCCGCCATGGTCGACGTCGGCGAGAAGCCGCTCACCAAACGGACCGCCGTGGCGCAAACACGCGTGCAATTGCCCGGTGCGGTCGCCGAGGCGCTGCGTGCGCAGCAGTTCTGCACGTCGAAGGGGCCCGTGTTCCATACGGCGATCATCGCCGGCACGATGGCCGCCAAGCGCACGCATGAGCTGATTCCGTTCTGCCACCCGCTCGGCATAGAAAACTGCAAGGTGCAGATAGAGATGTCCGAAGACGACGTGCTCATCCTGTGCACCGTCTCCGTGCATCACAAGACGGGCGTAGAAATGGAGGCGCTTACCGGCGCGAGCGTCGCGGCGCTCACCGTCTACGACATGTGCAAGGCGCTGTCGCACGACATCGCGATCGGCCCGACGCGGCTGCTCGCCAAATCCGGCGGACGAAGCGGCGATTACCGCAGCCCCGAATCAAGCCGCGAGCAGAGGTGAGGCGACGTGAGTGAATGGTCTTTCCCTTCGCCGGGATCCGGTTTGATGGTTGCGCGTGCTCCGGGCTGGACCGCCTTATGACCGCACCGCTCTTCGGACTGATTCTCGCCGGAGGCGCCAGTACGCGCATGCAGCGCGACAAGGCGAGCCTGGAATATCACGGCAAGTCGCAGGTTGCGTGGGCGTTCGAGCTGCTGCAGAGCCTTTGTACCGCCACGTTCATCTCCGTCCGCCCGGACCAGCGCAATGATGCAGCCCGCGCCCACTTTCCACAGATTATTGATCGCTTGTCCGGAGTTGGACCGATCGCAGGGATTTCCGCAGCGCTGCAGGAACATCCCAAAGCTGCGTGGCTGGTGCTCGCGTGCGATCTGCCGTTCGTGAGCGAGGCGACCCTGCAATTTCTCATCGAACAGCGCGATCCGCAGCGCATCGCGACGGCTTATCGCAGCGCTCACGATGGATTGCCCGAGCCGCTGTGCGCGA
>DATAFY010000344.1:0-2770 GCA_036257205.1 Steroidobacter sp.
ATAGCCACTGCGGATACGTCCTTTACGAGCGATATGCCCAAAAACAGCAACGCGAACGCGCCCGGACCGGTGAGCAGGGCGGCCCCAAGCAGATAGCCCATCTGGCCACGGTGCACCTTCAACATCGGCAGCAGAAGCAGCGCGAGCGAGCCGAAGCGCAACGCCGTCAAGAAAATGGGTGGAAACTGCCCCACACCGATCTTCGAGGCGATGAGGTTCAGGCCCCAAATCAGGTTCATGATGATCAGGAGCGCAAAGTCGCGCCCCACGAGCGTATCCTGCTCGCACGCGACTGGCTGGCTTACTGACATCAGGCCAGCCGCTCAGCGCGCGAACACAGCGCAGGGATAACGTTGCTCCAGGAAGGCGTAGAGCGCGCGCACGGTTTGCGGCTCAGCGCCCAGCGGCCGACCGGGGCGCTCCTTGCCGTTCCAGGCGTACAGATCGATGTGCATCCAGGTACGCGCGTCGGCGACGAACCGCTTGAGAAAGAGTGCGCCAAGAATCGCGCCGGAAAACGCTGAGCTCGAGGCGTTGTTCAGATCCGCCACTTTGCTCGATAGCTCCTCCTCATAGGCTGTCCACAGCGGCATGCGCCATAGAGGATCCGACTGCGTCAGACCGATGCGCTGCAGCTCGCTCGCCGCTGCGTCATCCGTACTGAAGAGCGCCGGCAATTCAGGCCCCAGCGCGACGCGCGCAGCGCCGGTCAGCGTTGCAAGATCGATCAGCAGCTCAGGCTTTTCCTCATCCGCAAGCGCAAGCGCGTCGCCCAGAATAAGACGGCCTTCTGCATCCGTATTGCCGACTTCGACGCTAAGGCCCTTGCGCGTCAGGAGCACATCGCCGGGCCGAAAGGCATTGCCTGCGATCGCGTTTTCGACGATGGGCAGCAGCACGCGCAAGCGCACGGCCAACCTGGCGTCCATGACGAGCTGTGCAAGCGCCAGCGCAACAGCGGCGCCGCCCATATCTTTCTTCATCAAGAGCATGGAAGCGCTCGGCTTGATGTCGAGTCCGCCGCTGTCGAAGCACACGCCCTTGCCTACGAGCGTCACTTTGGGATGCGATGGATCGCCCCACTGGATATCGACCAGCCGCGGCTCGACGGCCGCCGCGCGACCCACGGCGTGTATCGCCAGAAAACGCTCTTTCAGCAAATCATCGCCAACCACGACCCGCCAACGAGCGCCGTATTGGCGTGCGACCTCGAGCGCCGCCTCAGCAAGCGCCTCCGGCGACATGTCGTTTGCGGGCGTGTTGATGAGATCGCGCGCGAGCGTCAGGGCCTTGCGTAGCCGTTCGATCTCAGCCGCATCTAGGCCGGCCGGCAGCTTCAGTTGAACATTGCGGGCGGCGCTGCGCCGGTAGCGATCGAACTTGTATTGGCCATACGCCCATCCCAAAGCAAACTGGAAGGCAGCGGACGCTTCGAGCGTGTCCGCCAGATGGTACTGACCCTCCGGCAACCGATCCGGCAATCCGGCCGCAAGCCAGCAGCTGAACTTCTCATGCGCAATGCGTCGGCCCATGCCGAGCGCCACGCCGGCAGGGCGGCCCTGCGGACCTGGCGCCACAAGGACGTGGTTGCGCTCGGCCGTGAAGGCGTGCGCGCTTATCCAGTTCCGTGCGCTGTCCGCCTGCGACGCGCGCCAGCTTTCGAGGTCCTCCTCGTACACGAGGTGGATGGGGATCGAACCGCCCCTTTCGTCGGGTGAGGTCATCGCAAGCGAGGTGAAATCAGGTGCTTGAGGCGAAGATCTGCAGCGTAACGCGTGCGCGTTTCGCGCGACAGATCAGAAGCCCCGGAAAGGGCATCGGAAGAACGCTTCCCATGTCGCGGCGCGCTGAATTGTATGCAAGGGGTTGACAACTTCCGCAACGCTATGGTGCTATCTGTCTGATTTTTCGGATCCTCTCGTTCCCTTCGACCTCATGATTGCACCCGCTGGCTCGAGCGCGGGCGGGCGTAGTGCGCACTCGAGTCGCAGGGCACGGGATGCGGAGCGACGTCCTGCAGTGAACGCGTCGGAACAGGTTGACGGGTCAGAACAGGGCGACGAGTTGAATACGAACCCCGCACCGGCAAGACCGAGGCGGGGTTCTTCGTTTTGAACACGGCTTTTCAATACGCTTCCAGGAGCGCACATGCAGATCTATTCGCAGAAAGACGTCGATAAGAAAGCCCTCAGCGGAGCGCGCATTGCGATTCTCGGCTATGGCAGCCAGGGCCGCGCGCATGCGCTGAACCTGAAAGACAGCGGTTTCGACGTCGTCGTCGGGGTGCGCAAATCCGGTGGAAGCTGGGCGAAAGCCAAAAAGGACGGCCTGAGCGTCGCCGAACCCGCGGAAGCCGTGAAAGGCGCCGCGCTGATCGCATTTCTGACGCCCGACCTCACGCAGAAGGATCTCTATACGGAAGTGATCGGGAACATCAGCAAGGAAGCGACCATCCTCTTCGCGCATGGGTTCAACATCCATTTCAAGCAGATCAAGCCGCGTAAAGATCTCGACGTCGTTCTGATCGCTCCGAAAGGTCCTGGCGATCTCGTGCGTCGTCAGTACGAGCAGGGACGCGGCGTGCCGTGCCTGATCGCGGTGTACCAGGATGCGACGCGCAACGCGAAAGCAAACGCCCTCGCCTACGCCCACGGCATCGGCGGCACGCGCGGCGGCGTGCTGCAGACCACCTTCGCTGAAGAGACCGAAACCGATCTGTTCGGCGAACAGGCGGTGCTCTGCGGCGGCGCGACCGAACTGGTGCTCAAGG
>DATAFY010000357.1:0-9271 GCA_036257205.1 Steroidobacter sp.
CCGCTGAGCCAGGCGCCGTCGCCGAACAACATGACGACCTCGTCCGCGAAACGCGCGGCCAAGCCCGCATCGTGCAGACTCATCATGACGGCATGGCCCGCGTCGGCCTTGGCGCGCATAAGCTTGAGCATGTCCAGTTGATGGTGCGGGTCGAGGTGGTTGATCGGCTCATCGAGGAGGAACACGTCCGGATTCTGCGTGAGCAGCGCGGCAAGGGCGACGCGTCGACGTTCGCCGCCCGAAAGCGTCGCAACGTCCCGGTCAGCAAAGCTTTCGAGCCCTACGCTCGTCAACGCAGCGCGCGCGAGCTCGCGGTCTGCTTCGCTCTCCCAGCGCCAGAAATCGATATGCGGATGGCGCCCGATCAGGACGGTTTCCAGCGCCGTTGAGGGGAATGGATCCTCGGTGGTCTGAGTAAGCAGGCCCACACGCCGCGCGCGCACCTTGCGAGGCCAGCCTTCCAGGGGCTGTCCATCGAGCAGCACCGCGCCCCGAGCAGGCGCGCGTAAGCCGGCGAGCGTGTGCAGCGTGAGCGTCTTGCCCGTCCCGTTGCAGCCCAGGATGCAGGTGAGAGAGCCGCCGTAGATCTGCAGGTTGAGATCGCGCACGAGCGTCCGATCCGCGACTTCGATCGTCGCTTGTGAGCACGCAAGTCGCGGCTGCGCGTTGCGAGCGGATCTCGCTGCACTCACCGCGACCTCCAACCGATTTCGTGTGCAGTGGCTGGGCCAATCACGGCCTCATTCAAGGATTCGGGCGTTTCGGACTGCGACGGCGAAAGCGGGATGCGCCCCCCCATGAGCTCAGCGGAGTTCTGCGGATAAAGCGGATCCAAGCCAGGTTCGGCGAAGCCCTCCGGGTGCAGCGGTTGGTTCGTGCCCAGGTCGTACTTGTCGGTCGCGCCCAGCGTGTGCAGCAGTTCGTGCGCGATGACGACATCGTTCGAACCGAGCATCGACCGATCTGCGAAGGCGTGGACGATTGCAAAAAGCCCTTTTTGCAAACCGATGGAATGGGGTAGCACGGAGGTGCGCTGCGGGTCGTGATACAGCACGAACAATTTCACATCGGGTGCGGGCCCCGCCTGCGGCGCGCGCCACGCCCACAAACGCGTGCGCAGACTCCACCATGCGATTTGCAGCGGATTCGAGCCGGGCTCCAGCGCCGGGGGCGCATCGCGCAATGGTTGCGCGCTCGCGAACGTCACGGGCGTATCGAGATTGAGGGCGTACTGCGCCGCCTGCTCGGAAAAGAAACGTTCGAGGGCGCTGTGGTCATCGAAGGATCGCTGAGCGATGAAACGTTCGGTTTCCTCTCCGCCGTCGCCGTTGATCGGGTAGACGGCGACGCGCAGCGGAATATCCCAATCGGTCGAATACAGGCGATCGAACCACGTGTTCAGCGCGACGAACGCGAGGATGAACAGCAGAACGATGATTCGGATGCGGCGCCACATGGGGCTTGCAGAGTACTCGCGAACGCGCAACGAGCACAGGGCTTGGCTCGAACGGGGCCCCGTTGTGTTGGGCGATCCCCGATTCGCGACGCCGGACTTCCGTTTCCGTTACTCCGTCAGCGCCGCGGCGGCCGCCCCGAGCAGCAGCGGTTTACCGCGGGACACGCGGGCCCAATCGAGTTCGCGATGCACCCGACCTTGCTTATCGACCGAAAGCAGACCCGTCATGCCCGGCACCGCATGCTCGCGTCCAAACGCGCCGGCTTTGAGCAAGGGGACGAGCCGATACGCGTCGAAACCAAAGGCGTACAGCCGCCCGCGCCCGCGCGAGCGGGCCGGCCAGTGTTTGCTCAGCGCGTTGCGCAGTTCCGTGGAGACCGCATCGGGCGAGATGACCCACGGCATGTCCGGAAAGAGGACGCCTTCCAGATCGTCGTTCGCTTGCTCGTCCGGCTCGAAAATTTCCGAGGTCGCGTACACAGGCAGGTCTTCAGAGAGATGGAAGCGCAGCGCTGGCCGCAAGGACCGACCCTGCACGGGTTGTGCGCCGATGAACACGAACTGCGCATCCCCGCGCCGCCTTGGTTCGAACTCAAGTCGCGTACCGAGCGCCGCGCTCAGCGCGTTCGCGCGAGATCGGCTCTCATCGAGCAGCAGCAGTGAGCGGATCGGAGCCGAATAGTCGCGCTCGGTCGGATCGTAAAAGCGCATGGCCGCGACCGAACCCCCGAGCAGCTTGAGCTCGGAATCGAACGAGCTGAACAGACGGCGTCCCCACTCGTTATTGGGAAGCAGCACGAGAGCCCGCGAACGTCCGTCGGCCATCGCGCGCTGCGCAACCTGGCGCGCTTCTTCCTCGGGATCCAGGGCGAATTGGAAAAAGAGGCCCGGCGCCGCGGTTTCAGCCGCGAGTTGGTTCAGCGCAAGCGTCGGCACGGATGCGCCGGATGCGCCGGATGCGGCAATCGCGGCGACCTCATCCTTCGTCAGCGGGCCCACCACGAACTGGGCGCCATCGGCCATTGCGCGGCGGTACGCGGTCGCGGCGCCCATTTCCGCGGAGTCATACACATCGAGGACGGGGCGTTTGTCGATGTCCTGCTGCAAGAGCGCGGCGAGAAAGCCGTCGCGGACGGCCACGCCGGCCGCTTGCTGACGCCCGGACAGGGGGAGAATGAGAGCAATTTGCGGCGGATAATCGAGACCGACCCCCAGTTCCGGCAGTACGTCTTCCGTCAACAACTGGTTTGCCGGATGCGAAGGGTATCTGTCGCGCCACTGCATCAGATCTTCGCTCGCTGTGAACGGGTTGCGTGCGGCGATCAACGCGGCACGGCCGAGATCGAGCCATCCTTTCACCGTCGCTCCCGCCCCGGGCGGTGGAGTGAAGTCCGCGTTGGAAGCAGCGCTGCTCTGCAGCCCTTTCCAGATGAGGCGCTGATTGGCCCGCAGCTCCTGCTGCGTCGATAAGCTGCGCTCGCGCTCCAGTGCAGCGCCCACGCCGGCAGCTGGACGGTTCAGCGCAAACAAAGCACGCGCGCGCAGCGCCAGAATGTCTGCAACGGACTCGCGCGGCAACGGCTGCGGAATGCGACCGAGCTCGGCAAGCGCTTTGTCGGGATGATCCGAGCGCAGCGCGATTTCAGCGACTATCTGGGCGCGCATGGCGAAGTCCGCGCCCGGCAGGCTCGTGTTCGTGCGGCCGAGCAGGGCGTTCGCTGCGTCGACCTGGTCTGCACGCACGCGCTCGCGCGCGGCTCTCAGCAGGAAGCGGTCGCGCAGCTCCCCGGGCGATTGCGCCGCCATCGCTTCATACGTCTGAGCCGCTGCGGCATGCTCGCCCGACCGCGACAGTCGCTCCGCCTGCGCAAGCTCACGGCTGGTCGTGGTAGGTTCTTTCTGCACCGGCTGCGTTTCGCAACCGGCGGCTAGAAGAACGAGGACGCTCAATCCAAACCAGCGCGTGGACGAGCCTCGTGTACTTTTCATTTGCGACTCCGGGTTCTAGCGCTCAGCTGAAGCTGAAGGCGTACGCTATTCGGCTGTAGGCTCTAGGCTTAGCCTGAAGGTCTAAGAGCCCCGCCCACTACAGCCCACAGTCTACAGCCTTGAGTCAACCAGGAACTCTGTACATCGTCGCAACGCCCATCGGCAACCTGGGCGATCTCACGCCTCGCGCGCGCGCGGTGCTCTCGTCGTCGGCGCTGATCGCGGCGGAGGATACGCGCCATACGCGGCAGTTGCTGCAGGCGTGCGGCGTCGACACGCCGCTGACGTCCCTTCACGAGCACAACGAGGCGATCAAGAGCGGTGAGCTGATCGCGCAGCTGCTCGAGGGCAAGTCGGTTGCGCTCGTGTCGGACGCCGGCACGCCGCTCATCAGCGATCCCGGTTTCGATCTGGTCGGCGCTGCGCGCGCGCGAGGAATCGACGTTGTCGCAATCCCCGGTCCGTGCGCGGCGATCGCTGCGTTGTCGGTCGCGGGGCTGCCGACGGACCGATTTGCGTTCGAAGGTTTTTTGCCGGCGAAACCTGCGGCTCGCCGCGCCCGACTCGAAATCCTCGCGTCAGAGCCGCGTACGCTCGTGTTTTATGAAGCGCCGCATCGCGTGCGAGAGTTGTTGCGCGATCTCGCCGGCGTGTTCGGATCTGAGCGACGTGCGACGCTCAGTCGCGAGCTGACGAAGCGCTTCGAAACCACCTACGCAGGTTCATTGGCCGAATTGGTCGCGCGCGCCGATCAGGACGCCGATGTCTCGCGCGGAGAAATCGTCGTCATCGTCGCAGGAGCGCCGGAGATCGTCCGCAGCGGTCCGTCGCTCGCTGCGGAGCGGGTCTTGCGAGCGCTGCTGGAAGAGTTGCCGCCGTCGCAGGCGGCCAAGATTGCGGCGCGTCTAACGGATGCGAAACGCGCGGACCTTTACGAAATGGCGGTCCGGATTGCTGGGCGGAAGGAAAAACCCTAGCCCGCAGCCGTCCGCATCTAATATTTTCTCTTCGGCGTTCTTGCGTCTGCCGTCCGCAGTCCGCACTATCCGCGGCGGAGTCGGCCAGACAACCGCTGCGCGTGAAGCGTGGAGGAAAGTCCGGGCTCCCGGGCACGGCGCCAGGTAACGCCTGGGGGGCGCGAGCCCACGGAAAGTGCAACAGAAAGCAAACCGCCTAAGTCTCGAGCGATCGAGGCCGGCAAGGGTGAAATGGTGCGGTAAGAGCGCACCGCGCCGGTGGCAACACTCGGCGGCACGGCAAACCCCGCCCGGAGCAAGACCAAATAGGGGAGCAAGCGGACTAGCGCCGCACGTGCGGCCCGCACGGCTCCCGGGTAGGTCGCTTGAGGTGCACGGCGACGTGCATCCCAGATGAATGGTTGTCCACGACAGAACCCGGCTTATCGGCCGACTCCTTCCTCCCGAATGCCCAGTGGGTACTCACACCTCTTCGCTATCGGGCATTCTCCTATGTTCATCATTTCTGAATGATCTACCCTGTGCGTAAGCGCCTCGCGGCGGCTTTGTACAGAAATTACTGACGCGAAGAGTGTTTGTGTAGGCCGGCAGCAACCGCCTGCGCTTCGCCATAATTGGGCACGTTTTATCCCGCCCTTGCGCGAATTCGCGCGCACTCTGACCTGGGTGCGGAGGAGGGCCTTGCAAAGGCACCCTTCCTATGCCTGCGTTGGCACATAAAGAAGGTTGTCTAACCCTCTGATTTCCGTTGCAGAGCCTTCGTGGTGCGTGTGTGCTTTTATCCATGTGCTGCCTAAGTATCTGTCGCAAAACAGAAATCCCCGGAGATTTTTTTGACTTGCAGCTTCGGCGCTACCTATAGTCCTCGTCCGGTGGGAAAAAGTGGGAACGAATGGGTGAAGGCGGTCTAAGGTGATCGTATCCGCCCCGGCGAAGCATGTTCCGCGGTGCAAATAAGGTGACGCTTGATAGCAAGGGGCGGCTGGCCGTCCCGACGCGCTATCGCGAACGCATCGTGGAGCGTTCTAACGGTCGCTTGATCGCCACTGTGGATCGGCAGGACCGCTGTCTCCTTATCTATCCGCTGCCCGAGTGGGAGGAGATCGAGCTGAAGCTTCGCAGGCTGCCGACGCTCAACCCTCTCGCCCGTCGCCTGCAACGATTGATGATCGGCCATGCGACGGACCTCGAGCTCGACGGCAACGGGCGCATCCTGATCCCGCCGAGCCTGCGCGAGTACGCGGGCCTGACCCGGACGGCGATGCTGATCGGTCAGGGGAACCGCTTTGAGCTGTGGGATGAAGTGCAGTGGAACGAGAACCGCGAGCAGTGGCTGAAGGCGGATGAAACAGCCGAACCCCTGCCTCCGGAACTCGGCTCACTGTCGCTGTAGGGCGAATCGATGCTGCAGCACACGCCGGTGCTTCTCGAGGAAGCGCTGGCTGCACTCGACGTGCGAGCCGGCGGTCGCTACCTCGATGCGACCTTCGGGCGAGGCGGCCACACGGCCGCGATTCTGGAGCGAGTGGGCAAGGAGGGCAGGGTTGTCGCGATCGATCGTGATCCGGCCGCTATAGCGGCCGGGCGCGCGCGCTTTGCGAACGAGAAACGGCTGACGTTGGTGAAAGCTCCGTTTGCGCGCCTGGCGCAGGTCGCGGCGGAGGCGGGTTTGGTCGGGGGGTTTGACGGCGTGTTGCTCGATCTGGGCGTGTCCTCTCCGCAGCTCGATGAAGCTGCGCGGGGCTTCAGCTTCGCGCAGGACGGGCCGCTCGACATGCGCATGGACAATACCCAGGGCCTCAGCGCCGCCGGCTTCATCGCGAGGGCGCCCGAGCATGAGATTGCGCGTGTGATCCGCGAGTACGGCGAAGAGCGGTTTGCGAAGCGCATTGCTCGGGCGATCGTCGCTGCGCGCGCCGCGGAGCCGATCGTGCGCACGGCGCAGCTCGCCGAGATCGTCGTCTGCGCTGTACCGACGCGTGAGCCCGGCAAGCATCCCGCGACGCGCACCTTCCAGGCCGTTCGGATTCACGTGAATGAGGAGTTTGCGCAGCTCCAGGCCGCGCTCGAAGGCTCGCTCGCGGCGCTCGCGCCTGCAGGGCGACTGTGCGTCATCAGTTTTCATTCGCTCGAAGACGGGCTTGTGAAACGTTTTATGCAAAAGCATTCGTACGAAGATCCGGTGTACGCGGGATTGCCTGAAGTCCCCGCGCACGCTCGGCCGCGACTGAAACGCATCGGTCGCGCCATTCATCCTTCCGAAGCTGAAGTGGCTGCGAATCCTCGCGCCCGCAGCGCGGTCATGCGCGTGGCAGAGAGGATCACCGCATGAGCATGGGACAGCGCCTCGCGATGACGGTGCTCTGGGGGCTCCTGCTCGGTTCGGCCGTGGGCGTGG
This sequence comes from Steroidobacter sp., assembly GCA_036257205.1. Taxonomy (GTDB): domain Bacteria; phylum Pseudomonadota; class Gammaproteobacteria; order Steroidobacterales; family Steroidobacteraceae; genus Steroidobacter. Next base: position 6,821 of record DATAFY010000357.1, read on the forward strand.
TCTGGACCAAGCATCAGGCGCGCAGTCTCTTCATCCAATGGCAGGCTCTGATCGCCGAACGCGATGCGCTCGACATCGAGTGGGGACAGCTCAAGCTCGAGCAGAGCGCCTGGTCGACGCACGGCCGCGTGGAACAGACCGCGCGGGTCGATCTGAAAATGGTCATTCCGCGGCCGGACGAAGTGCACCTCCTCGCTCAATGATCCGGCCTGAATCCAAGAGCTTTTCGTCCGAGCAGTTCCGCGGTCGGCTGCGGTTCGTGCTCGGCGTGCTCGCGCTGATCGCAGCGGGGCTCGTCGCCCGAGCCGTCGATCTGCAAGTGCTCGATGACGGCTTCCTCGAAGGTCAGGGAGACGCCCGCTACACGCGAATCGCGAAGCTCTCGGCGACTCGGGGCGCTATCTACGACCGCAACGGGGAGTCGCTGGCGGCGAGCACGCCGGTCGACACAGTGTGGGCCTGCCCGCCGCAGGTGATGCGCGCGGCCGATCAGATCCCTGTGCTGGCGGAGGCGCTGAACCGGGACAAAAAGTGGCTGACGCAAGTCGTCACCAGCAACCTCGATCGCGAATTCGTTTATCTCGTAAGGCACATGCGTCCGAGCGACGCCGCTCAGGTGGCGGCGCTTGAGATTCCGGGCGTGTATCTGCTGCGCGAATACCAGCGTTTCTATCCAGCGGGCGAAGTTACCGGGCATCTGCTCGGCTTCACCAAAAAGTACGAAGATATCGGCCAGGAAGGACTCGAACTCGCTTACGACCGCTGGCTCGGCGCCGAAGCGGGCAAGAAGCGGGTTATTCAGGACCGGCTCGGACGTACGGTCGAAGACGTGGAGAGCATCAGCGCCGCTCATCCGGGCGAGGATCTGAACACCAGCATCGACCTGCGCATTCAGTACCTCGCCTATCGCGAACTGAAGGCGGCCGTCCTGGAGCATGGCGCGAAAGCAGGGTCGGTGGTCGTGCTCGACATCGGCACCGGCGAGGTGCTCGCGATGGTGAACCAGCCGGCCTACAACCCGAACGATCGCGACCAGGTGTTCGCGTCGCGCTATCGCAACCGGGCGGCGACGGACATTTTCGAGCCGGGCTCCAGCATCAAGCCTTTCATTGCGGCGGCCGCCATCGCCTCAGGTCGTTATCACGCCAACACGATTATCGATACGTCTCCCGGCTATGTGCAGGTCGGCGTCAAGCGCATTCCCGACAAAAACAATCTTGGCGCGATTGCGCTCACGACCGTGTTGGCGAAGTCGAGCAACGTAGGGATGGCGAAGATGGCGCTGACGCTTTCGCCGCGGTTGATACACAACACGCTGGCAGCGTTCGGGTTCGGTGAAGTCACCGGCAGCGGCTTTCCGGGTGAATCCGCTGGCCTGCTCAACGACGCATCCCAGTGGCGCAAAATCGGTCAGGCGACGATTTCCTACGGCTACGGCCTGTCCGTCACGCCTCTGCAACTCGCGCGCGCCTACGCGATCCTCGGCGCTGGCGGGATCAAACGTCCTGTCACGCTGCGGCGGGTCAATGAGCCGGCGCCAGGCGAGCGCGTACTCGACGAGCGCGTCGCGAAGGAGCTGCTGCGCATGATGGAAAGCGTCGTGTCGCAGGACGGCACAGGCGGGCGTGCAGCGTTGGCCGGCTATCGAGTCGCCGGCAAGACGGGCACGGCTTGGACTGCTGCCGCGGGCGGCTATTCGACCGAGCGATATAAAGGCACGTTTGGCGGCGTCGTGCCGGCGAGCCGCCCGCGCCTTGCCGCGATCGTGATGATCGATGAGCCGAGCGGCAACAAGTATTACGGCGGCGATGTCGCTGCGCCCGTCTTCGCAAACGTGATGGCTGGCGCGTTGCGTGTGTTGGGCGTCCCGCCCGATGGGCTCGATGTGTTGCCGAATGCAACGCTCGTACAGGCGAGTCACACGCCATGAGTGTCGCGCAGTCCATCATGAGCCGAGCCACTGATCGCACGAAGAACTTGCGAGCCTTGCTTGCAGAACACGAGGCAGGCGCCCCGGACGTTCTAATCGCGGATCTCACGCTCGACAGTCGCAAGGTGCGCCTGGGCGCCGCATTCGTCGCCTTGCCGGGTGCGCGTACACATGGGGTCGCGTTCGTCGAGCAGGCCGTTCAGGCGGGCGCTGGCGCGATCTTGTGGGAACCCGCGCCCGGCGTCGCGCCTCCGGCGGCGCCGCGCGGCGTTTGCGTAGTGAGGGTTCCCGATTTGACGCGCAAGCTGGGCCATATCGCAGATCGGTTCTTTGATGAGCCTTCCGCCGCGGTTCGAGTAATCGGCGTCACGGGCACGAACGGCAAGACGACGACTGCGCACGTGATCGCCGCCGCGCTCGAACGACTCGGCGAAGCGTCCGCGTATGCGGGGACGCTCGGCTATGGCCGAATTGATGCGCTGCGGGCGGGTGCGTTCACGACGCCGGACTGCATCACGGTT
>DATAFY010000381.1:0-3454 GCA_036257205.1 Steroidobacter sp.
AACTGTCGCGACGATTTCGGTCCGATGTTCAGGATCGGTGCGCTCGGCGCGGGCATCGGGATCGGAGTCGACGCGCTGATCCGCGGACGAACGACCATCTACGAACGTGAACGCGGTGCGGCACGACTCCAGGCTGCGCCGATAGTAGGTCGCCACGCCGGAGGACTGCAGGTCTCGCTCAGTTTCTAGTCTGGACGCCTGCTCGCTACGTCGTGAATCCTACGTACACCCACGGGACGAGCGACTACCGCGCTGTACTAGCGCGCAGGCTTTAGCCTGCGCGGTGAGCGGATCGACGGAATAGAGTGAGCTCCTATTCATTGGCTGAGGAGCGGTCTCTCATCTGCTGGCGGTGGTGCGGTGCTTGCTCGATCTTTGGTGAGAGCCCCATCGGGCTGAAAGGTCAACGCCTGAACATTGGATGCGACACTCGGGCTCGTCCGCTATTTTCCAGACCCGGTTGAATGGGGCTCGACAGGAGGCGGAACATGTTGCGAGCCAGAGCAATGTACTTGGCTGTAGCGCTGGTGCTCGGCGCGGGCGTCGCGTCGGCGCAAACCATGCACACCGACCACGATCCGTCGGTCAATTTCTCCTCGTACAGGACCTACTATTGGGCGAAGACCGATCCTGTTCAGGGCAACGAAATCCTCAATGAACGGATCATGTGGGACGTCGATGCCGGGATGGCTCGTAGAGGTTGGACGAAAGCGCCCGCAGATCGGGCCGATCTCGCGGTTGTTGCAAACGTGACCACACAGGCGCAGCAGAAGCTCGAAAATTTCTATACCGGCTGGGGCGGCTGGAGCTGGGCCGGTTGGGGCGCCGTCGAGACAGCGACCCACACGTATCTCAAGGGAACGATGGTCGTGGACCTCTTCGACGCAAAAACGAAGAAGCTCGTCTGGCGCGGTGTCGCGACCGAGGCAGTCTCGTACAGTCCGGTGAAGAATGCGGAAAGAATCGACAAGTCCATCGAGACGATGTTTGGTGACCAGTTTCTCGACAACGATTGAATTGGGACGGTCGCGGGCGCGCTGCGCGCCCGCGATAACAGGGTATGGCCGGAGTGAAGGTGACTGGGAGCGCAGCAGCGAGCCGTGATTAGTAAATGACAGCGCGCCGATACGTGCGCCGGGCCGCACCAGCATAGGAAACGGGCGTCAGCGGCATACCAATCACGTCTATGAAAATTGATACATCGTTTCCACGAACAGGCATCTCACCTTCCAATACCTTGACCTTGTAGGTCAGGTTCTCGCCCTGCAGGACCGGGTTCTGCAGAACCACCACAACCTGCTCGAGGGTATGGCCGTTCACGAGCGAAATGTCGGCGTTAGGCGGGTCCGAGAGGAAGCTGTCCTTGCCGGTGCTCCAGAACGGCACGAACGTGGCGGTTCTCATGTTTCCGGCGATGCGTTCAGGACGATCAGAGAAGAACAACGTAACAGGACTGACGCCTTCCAACGTGACGAGGGCTGCCGCTGGATCGAAGCGCATTCGTTTGGCGGTCTGAACGAACAGAAAATCTGCCTGGCCGTCCAGCCTCGCCATTCCAATTGCGTCCACGGGAAGAACGGCCACGCCTGCTGCTGCAGTAAGAAAGGCACGTCTTGATGCCATCGAGACCTCCGCACATAACGGTTCACGCCAAAATCGGCACGCGAATCAACGCCGCAATTTCTCCTGCTTAGCTGCGGCAGTACACAAAGGACATGCCGATAGCGGATCGGTGTGCGCGCCCTCTCGTGACCGAAGCCCTCGTCGGCACGGGATGTGCCTCACTGCGTCCCCAGCGGGCAATCCGCGCAGGTCTCAAAGGAATCGCCGTTCTGACGCCGCTCGAGGGTCACGACATTCCGTGGCGATCCTCGAAAGCCGCGCGAGTCGCGACGGACACGAATTACGTGAAACGAGGTCGATCACGATGACAACGATGACTATTCCTGCACCGTCCCGTCCGAGCGAAACAACCGCTACACAGGACGAGCAGACGATCGCGCAGCAAGCGTACGTTTATCTATATCCGCTGATTCTGATGGACGTGACCCGCAAGCAATTGCTCAATCTCGATCCCAAGATCAGTCCGCTCGGCGGAGCTGCGAATGCTTTCACCCATATCCGCGCATTCCCAACCGCAGACATGCGGTTCGTGGTTCGTCCGAACTTCGACACGCTGTATTCGACCGCCTGGCTCGATCTGACGAGTGGTCCAGTGGTTGTGTCCACCGCGGATACCGGCGGCCGTTATTTCCTGCTGCCGTTGCTCGACATGTGGACCGATGTGTTCGCCGTGCCGGGCAAGCGGACGAGCGGCACGGGCGCAGCGCATTTCGCCGTTGTACCACCCGGCTGGTCCGGGCATCTGCCGCAGGACGTTGAGCGAATCGACGCGCCGACGCCCTACGTCTGGATCATCGGACGCACCCAGACGAACGGCGTGCAGGATTACGCCGCCGTCCACAAGGTGCAGGATGGTTACACGATCACGCCGCTGGCGGACTGGGGAAAAGCACGCCGGAAGACCGAACAGAAGATCGACCCCACGGTAGACACCAAGACGGAGCCGTTACGACAGGTGAACAAGATGCCAGCGCTGGACTACTTCAAGTACGGCGCGGAGCTGATGAAGCAGAACCCGCCGCACATCACCGACTGGTCGATTCTGGCGCGCATGAAGCGCATCGGGCTGGAGGAGGGCAAGAGTTTCGACGCCAGCAGGGTGAGCGCGGACATCCTCGCACAGGGTGCGGCCGCCGGTTTGAGGCTCATGCACGACAAGATCCCGACGATCGCGCGCGTCACCAACGGCTGGCAGATGAACACCGACACGATGGGAGTGTATGGAAACTACTATCTGAAGCGGGCGATCGTCGCGCTGGTCGGTCTTGGCGCCAATCAGCCCGAAGACGCGATCTATCCGTTGAACGTTGCGGACGCCGACGGCAAGCCAGTCACGGCGGAAAACAGATACGTTCTGCATTTCAGCAAGGACGAGTTCCCGCCCGTCGACGCGTTCTGGTCGCTGACGATGTACGACGCCGAGGGCTTCCAGGTTCGCAACCGGCTCAATCGCTTCGCCATCGGCGACCGCGATGCGCTCAAGTTCAATGCCGATCGCTCACTCGATCTCTACATCCAGACGAAAGCCCTGGCGCCGACAAGGAATCGAACTGGCTGCCGGCACCGAAAAGCGACCAGCTCGGACTGACGTTGCGGCTCTATGCGCCGAAGCCGCAAGTGGCGGACGGGCGCTGGAATCCACCGGCTATCAGGCGCATCGGAACTTGACAGCATGGCCTATCACCTACCTATCACGTCGTCCTTTTCCTGCGGGAGTGGTACACGCTGGCTCAGGACATGAAGGGCAAAATCTCGATCAACCCGAGTGAGCTGCCCTCGCTCGATGGGACCATCCGCCTCTTCCAAGACGGCACTCATCGCATGCATGATC
>DATAFY010000383.1:0-2092 GCA_036257205.1 Steroidobacter sp.
CCGGTTTCTCGAAACAGTTCAGCACTTTGCTCGGCAGCGGCTGCGCGACGCTGGTGGTACGGTTACGCTGCGCGATCGCCACTTTCATTTCTTCTATGAGGAGTTTGGCGGAGCACTGCACCCTCTCAGCGGACCCGATCAAGTCCGGTGGTTGAAACGACTGCAGATCGAGCATGAGAACGTTCGCGCTGCGCTCGACTGGGGTCTGTCTTCGGCCTCTCTCGCCGAGAGGGCTGTGGAACTTGCAGGCTCGCTCTTTTGGTACTGGGCTAAGCGGGGTCTGTTCGAAGAGGGAAGACTGTGGCTGGAACGCGCCGTCGCCTTGCCCGCCCCGCCACGACTGCGCGCTCGAGCGCTGATCGGCCTCGGTCACATGGATTACTTCCAGGGACGCCTCGCCCGTACATTCGCGTGCAACGAAGAAGCGTTGGCCCTGGGCCGCGCGGAAGGTGATATGTGGGTTGTCGCATTCGCGCTGTTTGGCCAGGCGCTCTACAAATTCGAATCCCGTGAGCTTCAACAGGCGGCTGCGTTCGCCGTGGAATCACGGGAAGCGGCGAGGAACCATCCCGAACTCGAGGCAGGCAGCCCTGAGATGATTCTCGCGACGGTCGCATTGATGTCCAGCGATGTCGATGGGGCGCTGCGGCTGTTCGACGAAGCGACGGAAAGCAAGCGGCGTATCGGCAATGCGTGGGCATTGGGCATTGTGCTTTCCATGACCGCCGGTTTGCGGACCATTCGCGGGGAGTTCGACCTGGCCCGGATACACGCAACCGAGGCGATGTCGCTCTGTGAGCAACTCGAGGATCCGCGTGGGATTGCCCATAACCTCGACGTCTTTGCCGGGCTGCTTGCCGCACAAGGGCGCGCAGAAGATGCCGCGCGGTTGTGGGGCGCCTCGGATGGGCTGCTGGAGAAGGTCGGCGGCTCGCTGATGCCGTCGATCGCATGGGTTCGAGATCGATACATCGAGTCTGTGAAAACGCAGCTGGGTCAAGATGTCTTTGCCGCCGTCCACGCGCAGGGACGTGCGATGCCAGCTGAAGAGGCCATTGCGTGTGTTTCTGAACGATGACCTTGTCGGTTGTAAGGACGAAGGGAGCAGATCGCGATCTGCATTATGCTCACAGGATGGCTATCCCAATGAGGTCCGGCAATCCCGCGCTTGGCGCTGATACGTTCTCCCGCGCTCCCGCTGTTCCGGGCGCCGAGCAGATGACGCTTGGCGGCACCGTTAACAAGACGGCGCTGTCGCTGTTCATCCTGCTGATCACCGCGAGCTTCATCTGGAACCGCGGAGCAGAGGATCCTGCGCTACCGGTCTGGATCATCGGCTCAGTCGTTGGCGGATTCGTCGTGGCTCTGCTGACGGTCTTCAAGAAAACCTGGGCTCCGATGACGACCCCGGCCTACGCAGCCCTGGAAGGCGTCGCGCTCGGCGGCATCTCGGTTATCTTCGAGGCCCGATACCCTGGCATCGTCAGCCAAGCGGTATTCCTCACCTTCGGCACGCTCGGCGCGCTGTTACTCGCGTATCGCAGTGGCCTCATCAAGGCCACAGAAAACTTCAAGCTCGGCATCTTTGCGGCGACCGGTGGGATCGCGCTGCTCTATCTTCTGAGCTTCGTTCTTGGGTTCTTCGGCGTAAGCGTGCCGCTGATCCACTCCAACGGTACCTGGGGAATTCTGTTCAGCCTGTTCGTCGTCGTGATCGCGGCGCTGAACCTCGTGCTCGATTTTGACTTCATCGAGACCGGTGTGGAGCGTGGCGCGCCGAAGTACATGGAGTGGTACGCCGCATTCGGACTGTTGGTCACGCTGGTGTGGCTATATCTCGAGATTCTGCGCCTGCTCTCAAAGCTCCAAAGCCGCCGGCACTAACCACCCGTCGATGAACCGCCTGCTTTGAGTGGTTGTCATTTTGCCTCAGTGGTGATCATCCGCTACGGCCTCGAGCCGACGTTCTGCTTCGCGGCAGCGTGTGTCTGAGTATCTACTGCCGCTCCGCCGAACGTCGGCTCAAGGCCGTAGCGCTACTCGAGCCCAATGAATCCAACGGCTCTGGGGTGGACGCAATGTTCTGCGGCGC
>DATAFY010000476.1:0-4244 GCA_036257205.1 Steroidobacter sp.
AACGATGCCCTGATGCAGCAACGTCGTCACTGCCAAGGCCAGCTCGCGGGCTGACATTGACGGCATGTCCTTAGTCTGAAGCTGTCCACCAGTGATGAGTTGAGTGAGGCCGTGCACGATCGACCACGCAGCAAGGGTAATAGTGCGTTCTTCTGTGCCGCGCAGACTTCCCGTTCGTAAGCCGTCATGCACAATCGCGGTGAGCAGCGCGTACGCCTCTTTCGATGCTTGTGCGAGCCCAGGGTAGTGCGCATGTGCAAGCTGGACGCTGAACATGACGCTAAGGTGCTCGGGATAGGACACGCCGAACTCAACGTATGCAACCCCGCTCGCCTGCAAGGCCGCCACAGGGTCGTCTGCGTGCGGCAGCGTTGCAGCGCGCATCGCTGCGCTCAAGCGGCGAAAACCCTGCTCGGCGATTGCAGCCAGCAGGCTCTCCTTGCTCGAAAAATGACGGTAGGACGCCGTGTGGCTGACGCCACTGCGGCGTGCCACGTCGCGCAGGCTGAGCGCTCGCACGCCGGTACGCGAGATCTGCACGAGCGCCGTCTCCATCAGCGCATTCTTGAGATCGCCATGATGGTACGCCGCACGGACCTGCTTGGATTTCATCGTGCGCATTCTACCCGCACCCGAGGCCTATGTTGACGCTGGTCACTTCGCGGACCATTATGTTTCCACTGGAAACATTTGACTTCAAGGAGCCTGCAATGAGGCTCACATCCCGATGCGCTGCTGCATGCGCGCCCCTGCTCGTTACCATGACGCTGCACGGGTGCGGTTATATGGCTGTGCGCAGTGCTCCGGCAAAACAGGCGTCTGCTTCGCGCACGGAGGCTGCGTTGCAGGCAGACGAGTTGTTCTGGCAGACGTTGCACGGTGGCAGGTACGAGCAGATCCCCGCGGCTATCAACGCGCTGACAGGCGCATACCTGGCGAATCCGAACGACCCAGTAACAGCTGCACATATCGGATGGATGCACTTCTGGAGACTCGCTGAAAGCGTGCGCTTGGACAGTGTCCCGCCGACGATCACGGACGATGCGATCCTGGCGCGTCGGTATCTCCAGGAAGCGGTCCAGCTCAATCCGAAGGAAGCGCGGTATCTCGGCTTCCTCGCAGCCGCCACGATGACCGAAGGAAGCATCCATAGGGATGAGAGGACCACTCGTCGCGGCTACTTTGTGATGCAGGACGCCGTGAAAGCCTGGCCGGAATTCAATCTGTTCACCGCGGGCTATGGCGCGAGCCGCCTGCCGCCGGATTCGGAGCGATTCAAGGAAGGCCTCGAGCGGCAGTGGCAGACACTCGACTTGTGCAGTCTCGACAGGATCGACCGCGTCAATCCCGAGTTCGGCAAGTACATGTCGCTGGCGACGACCGAAGGCCCAAAGCGCGTGTGCTGGAACTCGTGGATCGCGCCGCATAACTTCGAGGGGTTCTTTCTCAACATGGGCGACATGCTGGTCAAGTCAGGCGACTGGGCGACGGCGCAGAAGATCTATGCCACCGCGAGACTTTCGCCCACGTATGCACAATGGAAGTACCGGGAGGTACTGGAGGCGCGCATCACTGACGCTCAAACGAACGTCACGGTTTTCAACGCAGCGCAGGACGCTGCCAGCAAGACTCAGCCTCGGATCATGGTTGCTTCTGCGTTCGCGTGCATGGCCTGTCACCAGAATTAGCGAGCCTCACTACAGCGCGCGCGCGCTCTTCAGCGATAACATTGATTGTTAGAGTACAACCACCGAATCGGAGGCCGCCATGCGCCGCCTATCTCTCGGTGCGCTGCTGCCCATCGCAGCCTGCGCCGTCGCGGCCTGCGGCCCCCGTGATGCCGCTCAGCAGCGTACCCTCGACATCTCCCCGCCGTTCAAGGCCGAGATAGTGGCCGACCTCAAGGAACCGTGGGCCATGACTTTCCTGCCCGACGGGCGGATGCTGGTGACGGAGAAACGCGGCAGCTTGCATGTGGTGACGCAGGACGGCCAGGTGTCACGCGCCATCGCAAGCGTGCCGGAAGTGGACTATGGCGGCCACGGCGGTCTCGGTGACGTCGTGCTGCATCCCGACTTCGCACGCAACGGCCTCGTCTACCTGACCTGGGCCGAAGCCGGCGATGGGGACACTCGTGGCGCCGCAATGGGCCGCGGCAAGCTTGACCTCAATGCCATGCGGCTGGACGACTTCGAAGTGCTGTGGCGGCAGACGCCGAAGGTGCCACAGCGCAACCATTACTCCCATCGCGTGGCGTTCTCGCCAGACGGCCAGCACCTGTTCCTCACTTCCGGTGATCGATGGATTCCGGACACCGCCCAGGACACGAGCAACAATCTCGGCGCCGTGCTGCGTCTGACTCTCGACGGCAAGGCGGCGCCCGGTAACCCGATGTTCGATAGGGGAGGCGTGACGGCGGAGATCTGGTCCAAGGGCCACCGCAGTCCGCTCGGGCTCGCCTTCGACGCCGCAGGCACGCTGTGGGAGCTCGAGATGGGGCCCACTGGCGGCGACGAGTTCCAGAGGATCGAGATGGGCAGCAATTACGGCTGGCCAGTGGTCTCTTACGGCGACCACTACAAAGGCCCCGCCATCCCTGGCCACGACACGCGGCCTGAATTCCGCGCGCCGGATACATACTGGAACCCGGTCATCTCGCCCACGAGCATGATCATCTACTCCGGCGCTCTCTTCCCGAACTGGCAGGGCTCTGTGCTGATCACCGGGCTGACCGCCAGATCGCTGATCCGCGTCTCCTTCGACTGCCCGCTGGTTTTCCGCGAAATTTGCGAAGTCGAGCGCTTCCCGATGGGCACCCGCCTGCGCGAGATCGAACAGGGGCCCGACGGCGCCATCTGGCTGCTCGAGGATGGCGACCGTGACGAGGCCGGCCGCCTGCTGAAGCTGACCCCGCGCTGAGGCGGCGGGAAACAGCTGAACATGGCTCTCATCTTGGACCATCTCTTGGCGGTGCTCGTCGGCGAAGAACACATCCATGTCCCGGGGGATGTCGGCATTGACGGGCGACGCGAACTCTGCAACTGCAAAGCACGATCATGTCGATAGCCACTCTCTAAAGCCGCTTGCAGCTCACTCGTCTTATCGGCACGAGCTCCGATGATTGCAGCTTTCTGGCTCGTGACCACTTGCCTTCATGCGCGAGCTTGAATCCGTGGCGCTCGACTTGCGTCGCCACGTGCTGTGCAAAGAGTGTGTGTCCGCTCAAGAGTCGCGTGGTGGTTCTTGACCGCCTCCCCGCCGCGGGGGATCTGTTGCGGGAACGGAGGGTTGGTAGGATTTCGCTCCTTTGGAGGAGCGCCGGATGCCCCGTCATCGCCGCCGTGATCCGATGTTCCGATACCGTCGTCACGGGAAGGAGATCATCGTGCTGGCTGTCCGCTGGTACATCTCCTACCGGCTGAGCCTGCGCGACTTGGCCGAGATGCTTGCCGAACGCGGACTCGATGTCTATCCGTCGACGATTTGGCGGTGGGTTCAGCGGTTCGTTCCGGAGTTCGAGAAACGCTGGGACCGTCTGCGTAAGCCCGTGGGTTGCTCGTGGCGCGTGGACGAGACCTACGTCCAGATTCGCGGTCGATGGTGTTACCTGTATCGCGCGGTCGACAAGCAGGGGCGCACCGTCGATTTCCTGTTGCGACGTGACCGGGGCATCGCAGCCGCGCAAGCGTTCTTCCGCAAAGCATTGCACACCAACGGCGGCCGAGGCCCGCGCACGATTACGCTCGACGGCCACCTCCCGAGCCGCCGAGCACTGTGGCTATTGCGCCGGGAGAACTTGCTCTGGCGATACGTCAAGGTGCGCACCTGCAAGTACCTCAACAACATCGTCGAGCAGGACCATCGGGCGATCAAACGACGATGCTCGGCCATGCACGGCTTGAAGGCGTTCGGCCCGACAGCCGTGATAATCGCCGGGGTCGAATTGGCCCACCGTATTCGGAAGCGACAATTCAGTCTGGGTCGCGTGCGCGGCCAGCGCCGTCATACGATGAAGACCGCCTGGGATCGGGCGCTATTCGGCTGCTGAAGCATTTCGACAAGGCCGCGAGATTTTCTTGTCCCGATTTCCGTTGCCGCAACACATCCGACTGGAGCGACAGTCGCGAGTTCGGCTGCTTCGTCAACAACTTACCCTTCGCCGAAACGGCGTGTAGCAGTTTTGTCGCAGCTGCTGGAAAGTCTGTGAACCGCGGCGCGCTCACGATCCGAGCGGCTGATGCGAT
>DATAFY010000488.1:0-3468 GCA_036257205.1 Steroidobacter sp.
CTTTCCTCGGATTGAGCCCGCGGCCAGTGACGACGTAACGCAGTCTCACATTCGTGAACACTTTCGGGTCGGCGCTCGCGCGTTCGCCGTCGAGCTCGACGACGCAATCGGTCACTTGCTCGCGACTGCGCTTGAGTATCAGTACGACGTCGAACGCGGAGCAGCCGCCGAGACCGAGCAACATCATCTCCATGGGTCGAAATCCGAGGTTGCGCCCGCCGGCGTCCGGCGCGCCGTCCATGACGACGGAATGTCCCGAGCCCGACTCGCCGAGGAACATGACGTCCTGAATCCATTTAACGCGTGCTTTCATCTTTTTGTCTCTCTGGCGCTTGGAGGCGAAGAGCGGCGGCCACCGCATTCCTCCGCTAAGCGCTCGCCAATATCCGGTCAGACGCCCCCAAAGCACAGATACTTTAGTACAAGGTACTCATCGAGACCGTATTTCGAGCCTTCGCGGCCAATGCCGCTTTCCTTGACGCCTCCGAACGGCGCCACTTCCGTGGAAATGATGCCTTCATTGATCCCCACGATGCCATTCTCGAGCGCTTCGGCGATGCGCCACACCCGCTGCACATCGCGGCTATAGAAGTAGCTGGCCAGTCCGAACTCGGTCCCGTTGGCGAGTTTGACGACTTCATCGTCGGTGTCGAACTTCATGAGCGGGGCCACCGGACCGAATGTTTCCTCACGCATCGCGAGCATGTCGGCCTTCATGTTTGTGATCACGGTCGGGAGGTAAAACGAGCCCACGCCCTCGCGACGCGCGCCGCCGAGAATCACTTTGCCGCCTTTCGCTACGGCGTCGGCGACGTGTTGCTCCACTTTGGCGACCGCCTTCTCTTCGATCAATGGACCGATCTTCGTGTCCTGTTCGAGTCCGTTGCCGACTTTCATTTCCGAAACCGCCTGCGCGAGCCGTTCGGCGAAGCGCTCATAGATCCCGCTTTGTACGAAAATGCGATTCGCGCATACGCAGGTCTGCCCGGCGTTGCGGTACTTGGAGGCGATCGCGCCGGCGACGGCGAGCTCCAGATCAGCATCGTTGAAGACGATGAACGGTGCGTTGCCGCCCAGCTCCAGCGACAATTTCTTAACGCTCGAGGCGCACTGGGCCATGAGCAGCTTGCCCACCGCGGTTGACCCCGTGAAGCTGAGTTTGCGTACGATCGGATTGCCCGTGAGTTCCCCGCCGATCGCCCGTGAGTCGCCCGTCACCACGGAAACCACGCCTGGGGGCACGCCGGCTCGCTCGGCCAGCACGCACATGGCGAGCGCTGAGTACGGCGTGAGCTCCGCGGGCTTGATGACCATCGTGCAGCCTGCGGCGAGCGCCGGGCCGACCTTGCGCGTGATCATCGCCGCCGGGAAATTCCAGGGCGTAATCGCGGCCGCAACGCCGATCGGCTGCTTCAGTACGACAATGCGCTTGTCGCGGCCGTGCCCCGGGATCACATCGCCGTACGCGCGCTTGCCTTCCTCGGCGAACCATTCGATGAACGAGGCGGCGTACGCTATCTCGCTGCGGCTCTCGATCAGCGGTTTGCCTTGCTCGACCGTCATGAGGACCGCGAGGTCCTCCTGATGGGCCATCATGAGATCGAACCACTTACGCAGTATCTGCGCCCGTTCCTTCGCGGTGCGCGCGCGCCAGTCAGGCAGCGCTTCTTGCGCTGCTTCGATCGCGCGCCTGGTTTCCAGCGCACCGAGATTCGGCACGGTTCCGATCACGACGTCTGTTGCTGGATTGAGCACCTGCTTCACCGCGCCGCTCGGGGAGTCCTCCCAGCGCCCTGCGACGAACGCCTGTTGGCGAAAGAGGCTCATATCCCGCAAAGACAACGGTGATTGAACAGCGGCAGCGGACATGGCGCGAAGCTCCGGAAAGGACTGAGGAGAGCGAAGACGGAGAGTGAATGCTGGACCGCAGCTTGCGAGGAGCTCTAGTTTACGTCTCCTCGCGGCCTTGAACTCCAATTCCCGAGACCCTGCGCGCTAGTCGTCCTGAAGTTCCTGCTCCGGAAACAACGTCTCGTTGAAACCGAAGTTGCGCAGGTCGCGGATGCGCATCGGATACAGCATGCCGTTCAGATGGTCGACTTCGTGCTGTACGACGCGTGCGTGAAAGTCGCTGACGACGCGGTCGATGCTCTTGCCGAACGCATCGAAACCCCAATAACGCAAACGCTTGTACCGCGGCACGAGTCCGCGCATGCCGGGGATCGATAGGCACCCTTCCCAACCCTCTTCCATGCCCTCGTCCAGAGCTTGCACCTGCGGATTGATCAACACGGTGTAGGGCACTTCCTCCGCCTGCGGATACCGTGGATTGCGGGAGACCCCAAAGATCACGATCTGCCGCGACACGCCGATCTGCGGCGCAGCCAGACCCGCGCCGTTCAAGGCCGCCATCGTGTCCTGCATGTCCGCGAGCAGCGCATGCAGCTCCGGCGTGCCGAACGTTTCGACGGGCTTCGCGACCTGCAGCAGGAGCGGGTCGCCCATTTTCAGAACGGGACGGATCATGGTCGTTGGCGGCTGACGAGTTGCTGGAGCCTCGCCCGCGCCGGGCTCGGACGCGTGCTCGAGTCGGCTTAGAATAGCGCACGAATTCATCTTCATAAGCCTGAACAGGCGCAATCCGATACCTATGCCTACGTACGAATATCTCTGCGAAGCGAACGGTCGCGTGATGGAAGTGAGCCACAAAATGTCCGAGCGGGTCGCCACCTGGGGCGAACTTTGCGAGCGCGTCGGCCTATCGCCGGGCGCCACGCCGCCTGACGCGCCCGTCACAAAAATGATGTCGGCCGGCTTCGTCGGCGTCAGCAGCGGCTCGACGCCGGAGCCGCGGCCTTGCGAAATGGGCGCATCGTGCTGCGGCAACGTGTGCGGCGGAAACTGATCGGCGGATGGCCGCGAGCCTGCATGTGCTCGTGCTGGCGGCGGGCGCTTCGACCCAGCAGGGGCAGCCCAAGCAGATCGTGAAGCTCGGCGGCAGGCCCGTTCTCCACAGGGTCGTCGCGAACGCCGTAACCCTGGCGGGACACGCAGTGACCGTCGTCCTGGGCGCGCACGCGCGCGAGCTCATGCGGATGCTGGCGCATTCGCCCGCCTCGGTTGTCGTGCATCGGGGCTGGGAGGAGGGACTCGGGTCGTCGCTGCGCTTCGGGATGTCAGTCTTGCCGTCCGGCTGCGACGCGGTCCTAGTTCTGCTGGGAGATCAGTTCGCCGTCACCGCGGACGATCTCAAACGGTTGGCGAGCGCCTGGCGCAGCGAACAGAGCCTCATCGCTGCCAGCGTGTACGCCAACAGCATAGGCGTACCGGCGATTTTTCCGTATCTCTGTTTTCAGGAGCTCGCCCAACTGCGCGGCGATCAGGGAGCGCGCAGAATCCTGGAGCGCAATACTTATCGCCTGGTGCGCGTGCCGATGCCCAACGCAGCCATCGATCTTAACGCGCCCG
>DATAFY010000498.1:0-4811 GCA_036257205.1 Steroidobacter sp.
CATCGCACGGGCCTGTCCTTGTACGCTTCCTGGAACGAGCAGTCTCATGAGGATCAGCCGCTGCTCGATCAAGCGCTCAGCTCCCTCACGGCAGGGGTCGAGCGGCAATTCTCGCAAGCGGCGAGCTTGTTCTTGGATACGGGTTTTTCAAATGCGGACTTCCAAGACACTGGCAGGGACTACACCGAAGTTCAAACGGGCCTGACATTCTCGTGGCGGCTGTCGAGAAGTCTTTTTTTTAATCTCGCGTATGACTACATCGATCGCAACAGCGATCTGACCCTGGGCGATTACACCGAAAATCGCTACTGGCTGTCTGTGGGTTATGGGCGCGGGGAGCCCCGCTCCACCGCCATGCGGCCGGCGTTCGGCGTGGACGCGGCAGATCCCGGAACCTGATGCATGCAAGCCGATCGCCCTTCAGTCATCAACGCGATGACGGTGGACGTAGAGGACTACTTCCATGTGGCGGCGCTTGCGAAGTCCATCAGTCGCTCGCAATGGAATGAGATGGAGTATCGCGCGGAAGCCAGCACGCAGCGACTGCTCGAGCTCTTCGCTGAATTTGACGTTAAGGCGACGTTCTTTGTGCTGGGCTGGGTCGCGCGCAAGAGTCCTGAGCTCATTCGGCGCATTCATCGCGCCGGTCATGAAATCGCCAGCCACGGGATGAGTCACAAGCTCGTGTACGAGCAAACCCCGCAGGAGTTCGCAGCCGAAACGTACGAATCCAAGGCGCTGCTTGAGGACATCATTGGTGGGCGAGTGCTGGGTTATCGGGCCTCCACGTACTCGATCACCGCGCGATCGCTCTGGGCGCTCGACATATTGAAAGAGGCGGGTTTCATCTACGATTCGAGCGTTTTCCCGATCCGCCACGATATGTACGGAATCCCCGACGCGCCCCAGGCGCCGTCGCTGATGACCACGCCGTGCGGCGACACCATCGTTGAGTTTCCCATGTCCACGTGCCCTCTGTTCGGCGTGCGCCTGCCTGTGAGCGGCGGCGGGTATTTTCGGCTCCTGCCGTATTGGCTGACGCGCAGCGGCCTGCGCAAGCTCAATCACGAACTCGCACGACCATTCATCTTCTACCTGCATCCCTGGGAAATCGACCCCGACCAGCCGCGCATTCGCGCGGGGTGGAAGTCACGGTTGCGGCACTACACCAATCTCGATCGGTGCGAACCGCGCTTGCGCCGTCTCGTACGTGAGTTTCGTTTCGCCCCGGTGCACGAAGTGCTGCGGGCCGAACACCTGCTGACTACGGAGAAAGCGAGGGCTGCGCTCGCCTCCTGGAGCGCCTACGCGCAATGACTGCGATGGAGCAAGCGCCTGCCGTGGCGGTGTTGCCCGCCCCAAGCGCTGACTGGGACGCCTATGTGCGCCGTCACGCGGACGCTCCGGTCTATCTGTGCAGTGGTTGGTCGCTGCTCGCGCGCGAAGTGTTCGGCCACGAGACGTTTTTCATCGAGGGGCGCGATGCTGCGGGAATGCTCGTCGGAGTGCTGCCCGTGGTGCGTCAGCGGGGGGTGCTGGGGGACTTCGCGACCTCTGTTCCATTCTTCAATTACGGCGGCGCGCTGGCCGATGCAGATGCGATCGCGCTGCTATTGATGGATCACGCACGTGAGCATGTGCGCAGCCTGGGTTGTTCTTACCTGGAGCTTCGCGACGTTCGCGCCAGGGGAGGCGATTGGTCGTTGCGCACGGACAAGGTCAGCATGGTGTTGGCCCTGCCGCGCAACGGCGAGATTCTGGCGAAGCAACTCGGCTCGAAGCTGCGCTCGCAAATCAGGCGCTCAGAACGCGAGGCAGCGAAGGTTCGCAGCGGCGGGATGGAGTTGCTGGATGCGTTCTATGCGGTGTTCTCGGAGAACATGCGCGATTTGGGCACCCCGGTTTATCCGAAAAAGTTCTTTGCAGCCGTGCTGCGGCGGTTCGCGGAGAATACGCTGCTGCTCGTCGTCGATCATTGTGATCGGCCCTCCGCAGCGGGGTTCCTGGTGTTCAATGGAACGCGTGCGGAAATACCGTGGGCGGCTTGCCGCTCGGCGGCCAAGCCCATCGGCCTGAACATGAAGCTGTACTGGGAAGTGCTGAGCGCTTGTATGGAGCGCGGCTGCACGAGCTTCGATTTCGGCCGCTCCACAGCGGACAGCGGCACGTACAGGTTCAAGCAGCAGTGGGGTGCACAACCGATGCAGCTCTATTGGCATCGCTGGGAACGCCGGCCCACCCACGCGGGCGCGCCCGACCCCTCGGCGGGGCGGCTCATGCAATGTGCAACCGGCGTATGGCGACGCCTGCCGTTGCCCGTGGCGAACATGCTCGGACCGCTCGTGAGCCCGGGCCTGCCCTGGTGAGCCATGAAGCAATTCGTCAAGCAGGCCGTCTCTGGAATCGCCGCGCATCTTGCACCGCATTCATGGCGGATGCGGGGAGACGCTTCACTGCTCATATTGATGTACCACCGGGTTCTCCCCCCGCAGCATCCGGCGCGAAACACCGAGCAGCCTGGAATGTATGTCTCGCCGCAGGCCTTGGCGATGCACCTGGAGCTCTTAGGGCGGTACTTCACACTGATCCATCTGGATGACTGGCTCGAGGCCATCGCCGTCCGACGACCCTTGCCTGCGCGCGCCTGCGCCATCACTTTTGACGACGGCTGGCGCGACAATTACGAGTACGCGTTCCCCGTGCTGATGCGGGCCCAGGCGCCCGCGACGATTTATCTGGTCTCCGACCTTGTCGGAACGCGGTATTCGTTCTGGCCCAACCAGTTGGCCAGAATTCTGGCCGACATGGACGCCGGGGCTCGGTCGCGCCTGCCGCGATGGATGCGGCAGTCGATCCAACAGGCAGGCGCAGCCGACGGGCCGCTCAATGCGCGGCAGATCGACCGGGTCATCGTTGAATGTAAGAACCAGCGCTCGGACGCGCAGATGCTCGCGGCTCTTGAGCAGTTCGGGGATGCGGCGTCTGGGACAGAACGGGACCTGATGAGCTGGGATGAAATCCGCCAGATGTGGGCGAGCGGGCTCATCAAGTTCGGTTCGCACACGCGCTGGCACACGAGGTTGTCGCGAGTATCCTCGCCTGAGGCGCTGAAAGATGAAGTGGTCGGCTCCCGCGAGTGCATTGAGCGACAGCTTGGCGTCACGCCGCGAACGTTCTGCTATCCCAATGGCGATACCTCGCCCGAGGCAGTCGAATGGGTGCGCTCGACCTATGCAGGCGCCGTGACGACCGCCAGCGGCTGGCATTCTGTCAACGCAGATCCGTTCATGATGCGGCGCATTTGCGTGCATGAGGCAGTCAGCAGCCGCGGTGCACTGTGCGCTCGCATCAGCGGATGGATCTAGTTTGAAGCCATCAATCGTGGATACGCCAGTTATCAGAGTTGCGGCGCTGCACGAATCCGACGCGGAGGCCGTCGCACGCTTTTTTCGTAACGTGTGGCATGGCGGGGGCGAGGGCGAGGACCGCAAGACGCTGTCGGTCGCCCCGGTCGAGAACTGCCCATTCCCCGAAGGACAGCCCGCACCCGTTGCAGGAGTCTTTGCGGGGGAGCAGATCGTGGGCTATCTCGGGTCGATACCCACGCGCTTCTGGGATGGCTCGCGTTTGGTCAACGCGCACTGGCTGAAGGGCTTCATGGTGCTGGAGGAATACCGCAACGGGCCCATCGGTTATCTGTTGCTCAAACAAATGATGTCGCAAGTGTCGCTCTCGGCCTCCATGGTCGTGGCGCCCGCAGCGCGCCGCCTGCTCGAAGCAGTGGGGTTCAAGGACATCGGCGTCGTACCAAACTATGTATCCATCCTTCGTCCTGCCAATGTATTGCACACGATAGACCCGGAGCGGCTAGGGTTGGGCGCGCTGTCCGCCTCCCTTAAAGCTGCACTGCGCCTCACCAAGCTGGGCCCAATCAGACGGCTTGCGGCCGGTTCTGCGGCGGTCGTGTTGAGGCTGGTCGACGCCCTGAATCGTATGGCGAGCCTGGGCCTGAGCGCCGCTGTGCAGTCCTCCCCCCCACAGGCCAGCCAGGTAGACTCCCTGTGGCAGGCCATGATGAAGCGGCTGAAGGCAGCGCCGTACCGAAGCGGCGATTACATCCAATGGCGATATGCGAACGCGAACCTGGGCCGATACGAGTTCATCTGCGTACGCCGACGCCAGTCGCTTGCAGCGCTCGTGGTGGTTCGCCGACCGGAACGTCTCGACGATCCCCGACTGGCCGGTTTGCGCATCGGCTTGGTGGTAGATCTGATGGTGGATCCAGCAGACGCCGCAGCTATCGCGAGGGGGTTGCTCGCCGCCCGTAATTGGGCCCGCGGCTGCGACTGCGACGCCGTCCTACTCACCTTGTCCCATGGAGGGCTCGGCCGCCTTGCCGCCAGGGCGGGCTACATTAGAATGCCTGGAAACGTGCACTTTCTCGTGCGGGCGCCCGCCGGTACCATTGATCACTCGATAGACCTGAAACAGTCCTGGGTCACCCGCGGGGACGCCTGGGGCGACGACCTCTGAGTGCCGAGACCGAAGAATTGAGCAACGATCACCGAACCCGGCTCGAACAGATCTTCCGCGCTGTATTCGAATTGCCCATGGACGCACCGGTGGTGCAGATCCGTAAAGGCGATATTCACACGTGGGACTCTCTGGCGCATGTGCTGTTGGTGGCCGCGATCGAGAACGAGTTCGATCTTGCAGTCGACCCCACGGCCAGCATGCAGCTTGATTCGTTCGAGTCGATCGAGCATTACGTTGCGCACGGCGGCCGCTGATTCGCGGCCGTTCTTGAGCTC
>DATAFY010000562.1:0-6258 GCA_036257205.1 Steroidobacter sp.
AAAGTGAGTATCCGGCCAGCATCGAATCCGCGGTCGTTCGGCACAGTTCCGCGCAGGCCAGCATCACGCGTAAGTGCGGCGGCTCCAGACAAGAGCCGCCCTGCTCCAGGCAATGCGTCATGGCCGTCCGCAGACACATGCGATGACAACGTTCGCACTCTTCTATGCATCGCATCAGTTCCTCGGAGTCCGTTTCCGCAACCATCAACATTCGCTGCTCCATGATGCTGTTCCGTTGAGTCGCGTCGAGGGGGTCGGTGCAACGCGCATGCCATGGACCGAGAACGCGCCCCGCGAGGCGGCTGGCGAGTCCGCGTCCTGCGCGGCGCCGGGCCGCAAGGTACAAAGCTATTTTTGACAGTGAACTCTACAAAAGGCGCGTTCGTTACAAATTCGAACAGTAGGCGGCGCGCGCGACCTGCGACAGACATCGCCAGATCACGCGAGGAATTTTGATGCCCGTCCCGCCCGCAAACGACGCGGATCATCGAGCGAACATCGAGGCGCTCGAAGCACGCCGGCGTGCAGCCGCGCGCCTGACTGATCTACTCCGTTCAAGTCATTTTTTCATCACGTGGGCCGCACGACGCTCCCAGTGCGGCCCGGCGACGGCAGCCATGCCTGAGGGTCAAGCAGGCGCCGACGTCGCGGGGGCGGGCGGCGGCCGCAAAGCGCTCAAAGCGCTGGGGCTCTGGTGTGGACCAGAGCCGGATTTCGAGTCTGTCCAGTCGAGTCCTTTTTCAGAGGACGAACAGCGCAGAGCGGGCCGCGGGGCTATTTCTTCGCGCGCGCGCCGGATCCACGATTGGGGCGCGCGGGCGTCTGAGCGGTGTTAGGGGCTGCAGGCGGCTGCAGCTCGGAGATGTCCGTCTCCTGTTCAATCCTCGGCTGCCCTCCGGATTGGAACGCGGCGACATAGGTGCGTTTCGTTTTCAGCTGCCGATGCGTTCTCAGCGTAGCAGGATCGACCACCAGAACGTGCCGTTGCACCATCTCGGCGTCCTCTGCGAGCCGGGCACGGAACCAGCGCACTTGTTTGCGTGGTAGTTTTCCAATGAGCTGTTTCATCGTCGCAACCATGTAGTCAGCGAATTGCTCGCGATCGGGGCTGCCCTCGATGATCAGCTCCACACAGGACTTTTTCGCATCGCGCGCATCGCAAGCGACCCGCCTGTTCACTTTGAAGGAGTACGTGTACTTGAGCGTCGAACTTGGCAGCAGCGGCTGCGGAGCCTGCACGTCAAGCGTGTACCAGTCGCCCATATCCAGTTCCGCGCCGACCCAAAAGCCGACGGTCATCGCCCAATCGTCTGCGATTTGTTGATTGACCACCGCGTCCGACAAGACCTGCTCGACGATTCGCCGTGCGCCGGCGCGTCGCTCGGCGTCCTCCGACGCAGCGAACGTTTCATCCATTTTCGCGAGCACGATGCGACGCACCTCATCGAGTCCGGTCGCGCCCACGAATTCTCCGCTCGTCTTCACGGTGTACGAGAGGGGTTGAGCCAGCAGCTGAGCCATGAGGGTCTGCGCGTCCACCGCGCCGTTCTTTGCAGCGCTCTGCGCATCGCGACCGCTGACCTTGGAATCCGAGGGGTCTATGGCCACGGTGACCAGATCGTCTTTCACGGTCATGATCTCCGAATACTGCACGTCCATGATCTGTTCTTGCCGCTGGCCGTCCGCGAGCGTGACCTTGCGCATCTCACCGCGGTAGCGCCGTTTCTCGCCATGCACTGGCTTGAACGCCAGGGCGACTTTCACCTCGTGCAGGGACGCAAGGTGCTGCTCTATCGCCTCCGGCGGCGTTTCGACCCCGTTTTTTTCGTCTTTCAAGCGCACGAGCTCGCGGTAATCTTCCATGTAGTTCTCGTTGAGCGCGTACTCGCGATCTACCGCGCACGCCTGTTCGAGCAGCGCAATGGCCTGCGGAAGGTCCCCGAGGGCCTCTGCGGAAGCCGCGGCGTTGTACAACACGATCGCTTGGTTCAACGCATCGTTGTTCTGCTTCGCGGCCTCGCGTGCGCGCTCAAACGCGCGCAATGCGGCTTCATGATGAGTTCTTTTCTGTGCTTCGTCATCGCTGCAGCCGGCCCGCTTCTGCCCGGCTCTTCCCAGCTCGTTGTAGACAACCTGCGGGTCCACGCGAACGGGCACGCCGATGCGCTCGACCCAACTCGTCACCTTCGCGAGTTCAGCATCGACGCGGTCGTTCACATCGCATGAGTCGAGCTGGCGCAGCGCCGCGACCAGTTGCAGGCGCGCTTCGTACACCGACGGACGGTCCTCTCCTTCCTTGATCAGGCGTTTGAGATTTGTCTCCGCCTGTTTCACCGCTTTGGCGGGCGGGACAGGTTTGTTCGCGCGCGCAAGCGCGCCGGAACCCATCGCCAATCCGGCGCTCAATAATGCAATCGCAACAATCCGCCTCGACGTCATGATCATATGCCCCGCAATGAAACGCTCGGCACGCTAGCCTCGAGCACCTGAGGACGCTGTGCTCCAGATCACGTTCCGTCCCAGGGGTTGATTGCTCACAGTCAGTCGCCTGAGCCCCGCGAAGCTCGAGCCGTGAGGCTCGAGTCGGAGCGCCTTCCAGCCTCCGGGTCTTAGGTCTCCATTCCCCGATTAACCCGCGCCGCGCACAACGGACACGGCGTCAGCAGAGGCCTCACTTTTGTTGCCGCCTGCGCTTGCCCGCCATCGTTCTTCGCTGCACTTCACTGATGCGCAGCGCGTGCGTCGACTTCACTTCTTCGAGCACAAAGTACGTCTGCGTGTGACGCACGCCGCGCACATTGGCGATCTTGTCGCCGAGCACGCGGCGGTACTCCTCCAGATCGCGTACGCGCGTCTTGACTAGGTAGTCGAATCCGCCGGCGACCATATGGCACTCGACGATTTCCTCAACCGGCTCCACAGCTTCCCTGAACCGTTGGAAAACGTCCGGCGTGCTGTGATCGAGCGTGACCTCGGTGAATGCCAGCATGCCTTGCCCGAGGCGATCCGGATTGAGCTTCGCGAAATAACCTTCAATAAAACCCTCGCGCTCTAAGCGTCGCACGCGCTCGATGCAGGGGGTCAGCGTGAGATTTACCTGGCGGGACAACTCCGCAACCGTGAGCCGCCCATCAGCTTGTAGAAGCGCAAGAAGTTGCCGATCGACGCGGTCTAGTTCACGAACCGGTTCTGCGAGCGAACTCTGCATAGTGGATAATGCTTCTGTAGTGTTTCTATTTTGGCACATTACACTAGCACTTGCGCGCTAATGTAGCTCGATATGCTCCCGCCGGCATCGGCGAGAGTGCCAGCCGGCATGCGCATGGGGTTGTGCCGCCAGTTCTTACTCGTTGTTCTTCTATGTTCGACAATCCGTGTTTCGATGCGCACGAACGAGTAGTGTTCGGTCACGACCCGGCGAACGGGCTGCGGGCGATTATCGCCGTGCACTCAACAGCGCTTGGCCCCGCGGCAGGCGGGTGCCGCTTCTGGAGATATGCCTCGTCCGCCGAAGCGCTGACGGACGCCCTGCGCCTGTCGCGAGGCATGAGCTACAAGAGCGCGATGGCGGATCTGCCGCTGGGCGGCGGCAAGGCGGTCGTGCTACTGGACGGCCGTCAACAGAAGTCCCCTGGGTTGCTGCGCGCATTCGGTCGATTGGTGCATTCGCTCGGCGGCGCCTACGTCACCGCCGAGGACGTCGGTGCGAGTGTTTCCGACATGGAGATCGTCGGCACGCAAACACCTTACGTGAGTGGTTTGCCCCGCACCGCCGTAGACGCCGACGGCAATCCGGCGCCGAAGACTGCACTCGGCGTCTACCTGGGACTCAAGGCCGCAGTCCAGTTCCAACTCGGCCGCGGCTCGCTAGATGGTCTATCCATTGCTGTGCAAGGCGTCGGCGAGGTCGGCTATGAGCTATGCAAGTTCCTGGCAGCGGAAGGCGCCAGGCTACGCGTCGCGGACGTCCGGCCGCACCTCGTGCAGCGGGCAATAGATGAATTTGGCGCAATCCCAGTGGATGCCAGCGCGATTCTGTTTGAGCGCGTCGACGTGCTTGCGCCATGCGCGCTCGGTGCGGCCTTCAACGCCGCCGCGATTTCGGGTCTTCAGGCGCGCGTGATCGCCGGGGCCGCCAATAATCAACTCGCCGCTCGGGAGGACGGCGCCCGCCTGCACGCCGCCGGCGTCCTCTATGCGCCGGACTACGTCATCAACGCCGGCGGCATCATCAGCGTCGGCCGCGAATATCTGGGCGGCGCGACCGCCGAGTCGATCGAGGGAGAGATTCGCAGGATCCCTGATCGCCTCACTGCGATCTTCGAGCGCTCACGCCGCGAGGACCGACCGACCAGCGAGATTGCCGATGAGATGGCGCGGGAAAAAATTGGGAGATAGGACGAGTCTAATGAAAGACCGCGCGAGTCGATGCCGCCAGCTCAGATCGACCCCCAACCGTCAACTATGAAGTCACGCTTACACGTTCCGCGTCCGCCGGCGCGCCCTGGCGAGACACCGGACTTCAGTTATCTCGCGATGTCGCCTGCGGGCGCTGTGGCGCGGCCGGATGTGAACGCGCGGCTCGCCGAGATCGAGCATCTATCCACCCAACTGGTGCGCGTGCTCGACGATGAACATCGCGCCGTCGGTCCGTGGGATCCGCATCTGCCGCCGGCGGATCTCGAACTCGGTTTACGGCATATGATGCTGACGCGCGTTTTTGATGATCGCATGCACCGCGCCCAGCGGCAGGGAAAGATCACCTTCTACATCAAATCCACGGGCGAAGAGGCGGTGTCCGTCGCACAGTGTATGGCGCTGCAGCCCGGAGACATGCTGTTCCCATCGTACCGCAATCAGGGTTTGCAGATCGCGCGCGGACGCAACCTGGTCGACCTCATGTGCCAGTTGCTCTCGAACACACGCGATATGTGCAAGGGGCGGCAGCTCCCGGTCATGTATCACTGGCGCGAAGGCAACCTGTTTTCGATCTCGGGGAATCTTGCGACGCAATTCCCTCAGGCCGTGGGCTGGGCCATGGCCTCCGCGATCAAGAATGAAGACCGCCTAGCCGCAAGCTGGATCGGAGACGGCAGCACGGCCGAGTCCGACTTCCACTACGCATTGCTGTTCGCGCAGGTCTACAGGGCGCCCGTGCTGCTCAATGTGGTGAACAATCAGTGGGCCATCTCGACGTTCCAGACTTTCGCGGGCGGCGAACTCGGCTCGTTCGCGACGCGCGGACCCGGCTACGGTATTCCGGGCGTTCGCGTCGACGGCAACGACTTCCTCGCGGTGTACGGCGTCACGCAGTGGGCGGCGGAGCGCGCGCGCAAGGGCTATGGCGCAACGCTTATCGAACTCGTCACGTACCGAACCGCGCCGCATTCGACGAGCGACGACCCCTCCCGCTATCGTCCCAAGGACGATCATGAGCGCTGGCCGCTCGGCGACCCCATCGAACGCCTCAAATCGCACCTGATCCAGCTTGGGGAGTGGTCGGAGGAGCGCGAGGCGCGGCTCGTACGGGAGTGCGAAGAGCAGGTGACGACCGCGTGGCGCGAAGCGAATGCTTACGGCACATTAAGCGGCGGCCCGCAGCTCGATCCCAATACGTTGTTCGACGATGTATTGAAAGAGCAGCCGCCCAACCTCGCGCGTCAACGCATGCAGCTCGCGAAGGAGAGGGGGAAATGAACGGTCGACGACAGTCGTACTGCGGCGCAACGAATATCGGCTGACGACGCGGGCAGAACGATCCATGAGCCAGATGAACATGATTCAGGCGCTCAACTCCGCCATGGACGTGATGATGGCGCGTGATCCGAGCGTCGTTGTGATGGGCGAGGACGCCGGCTATTTCGGCGGCGTGTTCCGCGTCACCGACGGTCTGCAGCGCAAGTACGGCGAACACCGGGTGCTTGACACCCCGATCGCCGAAGGCGGCATCGTCGCGACGGCTATCGGCATGAGCGTGAACGGGCTGCGCCCCGTGGCGGAGATCCAGTTCGCCGACTACATTTATCCCGCTTACGATCAAATCGTGAGCGAACTTGCGCGATTGCGCTATCGGACCGGCGGCGACTTCTTTGCGCCCGTCACCATCCGCACCCCCTGCGGCGGCGGCATTCGCGGCGGGCAGACGCACTCACAAAGCCCGGAGGCTTTGTTTGCTCACGTCTGCGGCCTCAAAGTGGTGATGCCTTCCAACCCTTACGACGCGAAAGGTCTGCTGATCTCAGCGATCGAGGACGATGA
>DATAFY010000624.1:0-3141 GCA_036257205.1 Steroidobacter sp.
GAGTGCATCGGCGAGCTTCACGCAGCGGGGCCTCCCATCTTGTATCGTGCAGCGTTGCAATGCTGAAGCGCGCTGCTTGCCCGCGAACCAATTTCCTGCAATGTTCATACAAGCTCCATGCCATGGCGTCCTGCGTGCTGGCGCGGCTCGTACGCACGCGCTCGAGCGAAACACGTTTGAGGCAACGCGCGCACGCGCCGCATATCCGGATATGGCGGTGCGCGGGATTCCACGCGTACGCAAGGGTGCGAGGCCGTCCGAGGCAGCTGTTTCTAGCCGCGGTCAACACCAGTGAAAAACTTGCAACGGTTGTAAGAGCGTCCATCAGGAAAGCGGGCGGCTCGAGCGCAGCGGAGCGCCGGCGCGTGTGCCGGAACTATGTACCGGGCATGACGTTTGGCGGTGTCTAGCGTGGGGCGTGCGCTTGAGGCGCGGTGGACGGAGCCGCGGCAGTGAGCGTGAACAGAGCGGAAATCGTTGCTGTCGGATCTGCGCTGCGCCGCGGCAGACTGGCGCGCCAGATCTTCATCCTTCTTGCGGTGAAGTTCCTGCTCCTGCTCCTCATATCCCGGTTGTTTTTCGGAGCCGATGCTCAGCCCGAAATCACACCTGCCGCCGTCCGCGATCATTTGTCTCCCTCAGTGCGGTCCGTAGCGGTCGATCCGGCGCGCGGGGAGCACCCATGATTGATTTCGATGCGGTGAACTTGTCCCGGCTGCAGTTCGCGCTGACGGCCATGTACCACTTTCTGTTCGTACCTCTGACGCTGGGTCTCTCCTTGCTGCTCGCCATCATGGAAAGCGTCTATGTGATGACGGGCCGCAGGATCTGGCGCGACATGACGATGTTCTGGGGCATTCTGTTCGGCATCAATTTCGCGATGGGCGTCGCGACCGGCATCACGATGGAGTTTCAGTTCGGCACGAACTGGGCTTACTACTCGCACTACGTGGGCGATG
Organism: Steroidobacter sp.; assembly: GCA_036257205.1. Classification (GTDB taxonomy): domain Bacteria; phylum Pseudomonadota; class Gammaproteobacteria; order Steroidobacterales; family Steroidobacteraceae; genus Steroidobacter. Next base: position 960 of record DATAFY010000624.1, read on the forward strand.
TGTTCGGCGCGCCGCTTGCGCTCGAAGGCCTGACGGCGTTTTTCCTCGAGGCGACGTTCATCGGTCTGTTTTTCTTCGCCTGGGACAAGCTGTCGCGGGTCGGTCATCTCGCCGTGACATGGTGCGTGGCCATCGGCGCAAACCTATCGGCGCTGTGGATTCTGATCGCTAACGCGTGGATGCAGAATCCAGTGGGGAGCGAATTCAATTTCGAAACCATGCGGATGGAAGTGACTGATTTTTTCGCCGTCCTCCTGAGTCCGATCGCTCAGTCGAAGTTCGTTCACACGGTCAGCGCCGGCTACGTCACAGGGTCCATTTTCGTGCTGGCGATCAGCGCGTGGTACTTGCTACGAGGGCGACACGTTGAAATCGCCAAGCGCTCGATGACCGTCGCCGCCTCATTCGGGCTGGCCTCGGCGCTGTCGGTCGTCGTGCTCGGCGATGAGAGCGGGTATGTCACGACCGAGCACCAGAAGATGAAGCTGGCGGCGATAGAAGGCGCGTGGCAGACGCACCCTGCGCCGGCCCCGTTCACGGTTTTTGGGCTGCCGAGCATGGAGAATCACGAGACCCGCCGCACCGTGAACATTCCCTGGGTCCTCGGGCTCGTCGCGACTCGCTCCATCAGCGAAGTCATCCCTGGCATTTACGAACTCGTCGCGAAAGGCGAAGAGCGCATTCGCATGGGCCTTCGCGCCTACGACGCGCTGCAGCGACTTCGTGAAGACCGAAACGACGCCGACGCGCGAGCCGTGTTCTGGCAGACGCGGCGCGATCTCGGCTATGCCTTGCTCCTGCGGCGGTTCGTGGAGGATCCGCGTCAGGCGACGCCCGAACAAATTAGGCGAGCCGCCTGGAGCCTCGTCCCTGACGTTCCAACGCTGTTCTGGTCATTCCGCCTTATGGTTGCGATCGGATTCTTCCAGATCATCTTGTTCGCAGTCGCGTTCTGGTTCGCCAGCAGACGCCAGCTCGAACAACGGCGATGGTTTTTGCACCTCGCGCTCTGGTCGCTGCCGCTGCCGTGGATTGCATCCCAGCTCGGCTGGATTGTTGCGGAGTACGGACGTCAGCCGTGGATCATCGAAGGCGTCATGCCGACCTTTCTGGGCGTGTCGGTCGTACCTGCGGCAGACATCTGGATGTCGATTGCCGGATTTGTAATGTTCTACACGGGCCTGTTGATCGTCGATCTTGCGCTGCTGACGAAGTACATACGGATCGGGCCGGCCGAGTACTGGCGTGTGCCGGACATCGGCGCCGGTCATCCGATCGACGGCGGGATGTACTACCAGACGTCGCCGCTTGCGGGGCAACCGAAAGGAGATCAGTGATGCCGCTCGATTACGAGACGCTGCGCGTCATCTGGTGGGCGCTCCTGGCGATACTGCTCATCGGGTTCGCCATCTTCGATGGATTCGATCTCGGCGTGGCGGCGCTGATTCCCTTTCTTGGCCGCGCCGACGGCGAGCGTCGTCTGCTCATCAACGCGGTCGGCCCGGTATGGGAAGGCAACCAAGTGTGGTTCATTCTCGGCGGCGGCGCAGCGTTCGCCGCCTGGCCGCCGCTCTACGCCGCTTCCTTTTCCGGTTTTTATGTCGCGATGTTTCTTGTCCTCATCGCGCTCATTCTGCGTCCGGTGGCCTTCAAATTTCGCAGCAAGATCGATGATCGGCGCTGGCGCAGGACATGGGACTGGGTGCTCTGCTTGGGCGGGCTTGCGCCATCCTTGGTGTTCGGCGTCGCGATCGGCAATCTCCTGCAAGGCGTCCCGTTCCGTCATGATGCAGTGCTGCGGCCGATCTACGAGGGCGGCTTTCTCGAGTTGCTCAACTCCTTCGGCCTTTTGTGCGGGCTCGTTAGCATCGGGATGCTGACAGCGCACGGCGCCGCTTTTGCGGCAATGAAAACGTCCGGGCCGGTGGCCGCGCGCAGTCGAAGGTACGGGGCGATCGCGGCGGTCGCGACAGTAGTGTTGTTCGCGATCGCAGGCTATGCAGTCGCAAAGTGGATCCCCGGATACTCGATCACGAATTCAATTGACCCACAGGGTCCTTCGGATCCCTCATACAAGACCGTGACGTCAGAGGTCGGCATATGGCTATCGAGTTATGAACTGCGGCCGTGGACTGTGCTGGCGCCCGCGCTGGGCGTCGTATGCCCGTTGTTGGCGGCATGG
>DATAFY010000014.1:0-5257 GCA_036257205.1 Steroidobacter sp.
AAGCTAGACCGTTTGCGGATCATTGAGCTGCTGCCTCAGAACAGAGTGCGAGTGCTGGTGAGTCGACACTTCGCCTGGCGAGCTGGCGGGCCTGTCCAGAACTACATCCACCAGAAGCTGCTAAGGGAGTTTCTGGGCGCAAACTTCTCTGAGCCGCAAGAGGACTTCATGTTTCATGGCGGCAGCGTCACGCAAACGACGCTGGCGCAGCTCAAGCGCGTATTGCAGAACGCCTCGCGCGAGTGTGCGGAGATCATGGATCGCGATCGAAGCTTCGATGGGACCCGCTCAGGCGCTGCATTTCTGTTGGCGCTGGCCATGGCAGTACAGCGGTTTTGCGGAGTTTCTTCGCGACTAGCTGCGGCGGCTGGCCGGACTTCACGTCCGCCGCCGACAAGCAACGAGGGCAGTACCGTGTGTTCGGCGAATGCGCCTGCTGCAGGTCGTCGCCGCGGCTTATTCGTGCTGACTTAAGAGACTTGGATGCGCGCGAGGACTGAAGCCACGACATCCCCAAAAACGGCGGCTTTGTCCTCGCGTGATTCCAGCACGATCGCGGGCTGACCCACCGGCAATGGCGCCGACCCCCGCGCGCGCAATTCCGCCTCGATCTCGGCTGTGCTGTCGAAATCGACGTGGCCTGGATGGCGCTCGCTTCGCTCCACGCGCACACGCCAGCGCTGGATCAGAATCTCCGGTTCGGCCGTGCAGAACACCTGAACGAATCGGATCTTCCGAACGGCGGCAAGCGAAGCAAAATGCGTCTGAGTCTCCGCCCACCTGAAGTTCCCCTCGAGAACAAAGCTTTGCCCAGCGCCCGCCAATTCCCGCGCCATGTTGAACATCACGGCGTAGCTGGCGCCGCTCAGCTGTTTCGACCAGGCGCGATCGCTCCAGCCCAGCGACTCGAACAACGCTTCCTTGAAGCCATCCTTGGTCAGCAGCGGCCAGCCGAGCGCGTCTCGCAAACGGCGCGCCGCCGTGCTCTTTCCGGCGCACGGCGGTCCGCACACGAGCAAGGCGGTCGGAATCTCGCGTGAAGTGCACGAAATGATCATTGAGCCTAGCTTACGGCAACCAAAGAGGCGTCGCCCGCGTGCCTCACTGCTCCCGCCGAAGCGGCGGCTCAATGTCTTCGGACATGACGAGAACTTCCGCGATGCATGGCGGTCCGTGCGCTATGGGAGAGTACGTGCGCCTGTCAGTGCAAGAAGACGCGTGCGGCTCAATGCACGTCGGCTCCTTCGAGCCCGACGTTCAGTACAGCGCTGACGCCAGAATGTCGCGTTCACGATCGTGACCGGCGGCGCCCAGGGCCTCGAGCACGGCTGGCGCGAATTGAGAGGCAAGCGGTTGTCCTATTCCGAGGCTCGACAACGAAGCTTCGTAATCATCGATATTGTCGAGAGGTCGTGTGACGATTCCCCGAAGCTTCACTTCTTGCATGATGTGATCGGCGTTCGGAATGCTTTGAGCCAAGTCGTCGAAGTCGGGTTTGGGAAGCCGATCGCGGGCGAAGACGAGCAGTGCGCCCAGCGCGCCGCGCACCTGCGCCTCGTTTAATCCAAATCGCTCCTGCAACTGCGGAATGATGCTCCTCCCCGGCTGAGCCGCGGGCGCGTGCAGGGTCGCGAATACAAGCACGCAAGCCAGACCTGCAAGGAACGAATGCGAACGATTTCCTAGGGCGCGCATATACATTCTCCGGAGCAGGGCTCGAGGCTGGAGAGGCGGTTTTATGACAGATCGAAATGGCTGAGGATGCGTACACGGGGCAAGTGAGCTGGCAGTCGCTCGCGTCGGAATGGCTGTGCGCCGGTCCTCACCGTCCGATGCGCTTGCCTTCCGCACGGCTGATGAAATCGAATGAAGGCAATAACACTACTCCGCAGCACCGAAGAGATTCGCGAAAGTCACAAGGTCTTGACGTCCTCGCGTCCCGCGCAGATCGCCCCGTGCACTCGATATTGATCCTCGCTGGTCAAACCTCCGCCACGATCAGCGGCACATACATCTCTTGCGCCGAAGTTCCGCCGTGCACACCGATGTGTACGTAGCGAGGCTCGCCAAAAAGCCAGTCTTTAATGATGGAGTGATCTTTCATAATCAGAGTGTAATCGCCGATTCGCTCGTGCAGGCGTGAATGCGGCGGGCCGAGGCCGAAGTAACCAGCTTCGAGCAAGGACGCGCTGTCTTTCAGTTCTACGTATTGTCGGAAATGCGCTTGGATATAGTCGACGAACTGCGCGCGCTTGTCCGCGTGCACGTAGCAATACGCCGCGCGCCGCTCTCCGCATAGCGGCAAGCACAGTGTGCTCGCGAGTTGAGGATGCGCTTCGAGCTCGATCGTCTGATCGGGTCTGGCGTCGATGAACCCGTGATCGGACGTCACGATGACCGTCGTGCTCGTTCCGTCGATCCGGGTCAGAAAGGCGCCGAACGCCGTGTCCATCTCCGCAAGGTGCGCTACGGCTTCGGGACTTGCGATGCCGCGCTCGTGCGCGAGTCGATCGAGCTCCGGCCAGTACGCGTACAGGTAGTTGCGTTCTCCGTTCGAGCGGACGATCGACGCCATCGTTTCAAACATCTGGCCAAGGCTTTCGAAAGCGTGCGGCTGGGCTTTCCCGTTGTGCGCGGCGTTGAACTCCGAATTCACAATGCGACGCGGCATGACTACATGGCAGCGCGCGTCCAGGCGATCGAACACTGATTCCGGACCGAGCAGCAAACGCGCCGGGATCGTGGGCGCTGGGCCGCCGCGCCGAGGCTGGAAGGGGAGAACGGCGAAGACCGCTCCGAGTTCGCGGAAGTATGTGAACCAGCCCGTGACGCCGTGCTGTTGCGGCGCCTTGCCCGTGAGAAAGGACGTGATCGCAGTCGCAGTTGTCGTCGGAAAAACCGATGTAATTCGGTCTTTCATATAGCGTGCGAGCACGCCGTCGGGATGATGTGTAGCCAGATAATCGTGACCGAGGCCGTCAATGACGAGCAGGATGATATTGCGGCTCGTCAGACGTTCCGCGGGCAACGAGCGCAACGTCGGATACAGTCGCTCCTCTGCGCCGAATGACTGCGCGATCGAGGCTACCAGATTGACGATGCTGCCTCCGTGGTAATCGGGCGCGACAAAGGAAGCGGATTCGCCCACCGAGCCTCGCATTAGCGTTGCGGAGTCGTGATCGCGGGACAATCGAGACCTCGGGACAATCAAGATCTCATATCTCCTTGCGGTGCGCACATACTAGCCGCGGCGGCGAGCGAGCGTGAAGCCGAGAATCGTGTAAGCGGATGTCCGATAGGCGATGACGCGCCGGCGCCGAATACCACATGCTGGTGGATGTTTGGCGCCCGAAGAAGGGCGCGCAGGCGCCCATGGCCTTTGATAGAGGAATGTGCCGGGAATGTAGCAGTGGGTGTGTTGAGCCTTGCCGCCGCCGAAAGCGTCGACCCAGCAAGAGGCGACGACCGCTGCGAACAGGCCGAACTTAGCCTGAAGCTAGCAGGCGCGAGAAGCCCCATAATCAAGTGGTGGGTTGTTCCCTAGCGCGCGGGCGCCTTCAGGTCTCCTTTGAGGGAGATCAGGCGGGCTATTTCAGCCGCGCGCTAAGACAAGCTTCACATAGTCATATCGCGGCGCGCCGCTTGGCGTCGGCTACAATTTCGCAGCCGCCGCAGCCGCGGGAAGTGATGTGTCCTCGCAGCTCGCATTCATAGCCGAGTTGCTGCGCAACGCCCGCATGACGCGCGAGCAGTCCGCGTTGCCGAAAAAAATGCAGTCAATCACCAGCGAAGAACGGCCGGGGCCGCCCAGATGTCGATGCAGGCGCGCTGATTTTCATCATGGTCAAGCCTCCTGAAGGAGATAGTGCATTGCGGTTGGTGCTCGACACGAATGTGGCGATCGATTGGTTCGTGTTCGCGGATCCAGCGACGAAGCGCCTGAAAGAGGCCGTCGTTGCGCGCAGGGTTCGTGTGCTCACTCACGAGTGCGCGATGCAGGAGTTCAGGCGCGCGCTCGGCTATCGTTCAGTGAAGCTCGAGGAGCGGCGCCAGGCGCAGGCGTTCGAAGAATACTGCGCTTGCACCTCCGTCGCTGATCTGGCCTGGCCGCTCTCGCTGGCCGATCTGCGGTTGCCCGCCAATTTCCCTCGATGCCGCGACCGCGATGACCAGTATTTCCTTGCACTGGCGCATCACGCCCGGGCCGATGCTCTGGCGTCGCGGGACAAGAAGGTTCTGCAGCTGCGGGGCAGGGTCAGGCGTTTCGGCTTGACCATCGTCGAATTACGGGCGCTGGAGGGGTATCTCGCAACGTTGGAGCCGTAGGCTGGGGCGCTGATAGTCGTGTGCGCCTGTGTGGTCAGACTCGACCCCTGACTCACAAGGCCCCAGTCGTGGGGAATCTGCAGCTGATCGAGGCCGGCTGGTAACGCGAACGCGAAGGCAAGCAGCCCGAGGACGCCCACGCCCAGGAACCTGACGGCGGAAGAGGCTGAAGGCTATCGCGGCGGATCGCGGTACGTTCGTCTGCTATGAGCATGCAGCGCACTAGATGGGCGAGGCGATGCTCGGGCGAAGCCGCAGAACTCGTCGATGCCGGCTGTGTCGGGTGTGCGAAAGGCGTCGCGTGAAATTCTGCCGTTCAGGGCAAAAGATTCCCGCGTTCCCGGACGGAAACCGGAAACGAGATCGTTAGTTCGTGGACCGCGCCGGGAGGGCCCCGGCGCTGGCCAGCTTCGTTGGATGCCGCGTGGGCCGTCAGCCGGTGAATGCCACGACCTGAATCTCCACGAGATACTCCGGCGCGGCGAGCTTCGCTTCGACGGTCGCGCGCGCGGGCTTCGCATCGGGCGCAACCCATGCGTCCCAGGCTGCGTTCATCTCTGCGAACGTGCCGATGTCTTTGAGATAGACATTGGCGGAAACGATTCGGCGTTTATCGGCGCCGATCTTGGCGAGCAGGCGATCGATGCTTGCAAGCACCTGCTGTGTCTGCTCACGTACACCCACGGCCGTGTCCTGCGCCACCTGGCCGGCGACAAATGCGAAACCGTTGGCGGTCACAACCTGAGACATGCGCGCGCCGGACTCGATACGTTCAATCATAGTGCTCCTCCTGTTCAGCCGGTCATTGTACGTCGCTTGACTGACGAGCAGGGGTCGGACGCGAAGTCCGACCCATTCCGGCTCACATCATCAGGCGCCGGCGGTGAGCTGTTCAGCAATCTGCACCGCGTTCAGCGCGGCTCCCTTGCGG
>DATAFY010000078.1:0-4372 GCA_036257205.1 Steroidobacter sp.
TCCTGAAGGGTCGACGCAATCGTAGGAACCGCGGTCGCACGCCTGAGATCGTGCGAGACGACGATAAGCCGGCCGTCGCGGGGGCTGTTCGGGTCTCGCAAGGTCGCCAACTTCACTGGGCCATGCCTCGCTCGGGCGTGGTCCGGCGCCGCGCTGCGATCGAATCGGTCGTCCGCGAATCGCAACGGCTCGCAGTAGGCGCACGCATCAGCCCTTCTCCCCTTTCCAGCTGTCCACGTAACCTTGCCATTCCACGGACCGCGCCTGCTCAGTGATGTCGAGCGCATCTCGGGCGTCGATCATCACGGCGTACTCCTCAGTGGCTGGTTTGGATTGCACGAGCATGTTCCTGAGCGCCGTGGGATGCGGCCCGTGCGTGAACCCGCAGGGATGAAACGTCATCATCCCCGGGGCGATGTTGTCGCGCGAGAAGAAATCGCCGGCGTGATAGAAGATCACCTCGTCGTAGTCGTCATTGTTGTGAAAGAACGGCACTTTCAGCGCGCCCGGGTCGCTTTCGAACGGACGCGGCGCGAACGTGCACACGACGAAGCGGTCGCCGACGAAAGTCGTATGGGCCGAGGGCGGCAGGTGATAGCGATGGCTCATCACCGGGCGGAAGTCCTTCACGTTGATGCGCACCACCGATAGATCTCCGTGCCAGCCTGTCGCGTCGAGCGGATTGAACGGGTAGGTCACAATCGAAACTGCGCCGTGGCGCTTGATATGCACGCGCCAGGTTTGATCGTCGCTTTGCTGAGCTGCAAATGCAGCGTCCATCACGGGCGCATCCAGCATGGCTGGGTCGAACAGCGCATGATTGCCGAGCAGGCCCTTGTCGGGCAGCGCATAGCTCGAGTTCACCGCCTCGATCAGCAGCGCCTGAATCGGTTCCTTCGGCTCCACGCGCCACATTGTCCCGCGCGGAATCACGACGTAGTCGCCTGAGGCCAGCGTCAGGCGGCCATAGTCACAGAAGAATTCGCCGCCGCCGCGATGCACGAACATGAGATCGTCGCCGTCCGCGTTGCGGGCTAGACCCTCCATGGCCTGGTCAATGCTCCAGAAACGAATGCGCACCTTCGCGTTCCCCAACAACTCCGAGGCGCCCCACGGAGAGCGCTCAGGCGCATTCAGCCGGTTCAGATCGAATGCGTGCGGACGCAGCGGCCCTTCGAACTCGATCCAGCCGGTGGGCGGATGTTTGTGGTGCAAGAAGGCCGCCGGGCCAAAGAAGCCCTCCTTGCTGATCTCGCGTTCGTACGTTCCCGCGGGCATATCAGCATGCGCCTGCCGCGAAGCGGTCCCTTCGACGCGCGGAAGAAATAAGGGGCGTTTCATAGGATGGGGCGGCGATCAAGAGATACTCAACTGACGTGCGCGTGCGAAACGACTGCCGCGCAGCGCGGTCTTCCGGCTGCCGCCTGGGCTGTCTGATTGCTCATAGGACTCCCCTCCTCATCTGATCAAGCTCGATCGACTCGAAGAGCGCCTGGAAGTTGCCCTCGCCAAAGCCTTGGTTTCCCTTGCGCTGGATGATCTCGAAGAAGATGGGGCCGATAACCGTCTGCGTGAAGATCTGCAACAGAACACCCTCGCCCTTCTCGGGATTGCCATCGATCAGAATGCGCCGTTGGCGCAACTGTTCGATATCTTCGCGATGGCCGCGGACGCGCCCGTCCACCGCCTCGTAATAAGCATCAGGCGTATCCTGGAAATGCACGCCCTGCCGGCGAAGTACGTCCACGGTGTCCAGAATGTCCGTTGACCCGAGAGCGATGTGCTGAATACCTTCACCGTGGTACTCCCGCAGGTATTCTTCGATCTGCGACTTATCGTCTTGCGATTCGTTGATCGGGATGCGTATTTTTCCGCAGGGGCTCGTCATGGCCCGACTGAAAAGCCCCGTCTTCTTGCCTTCGATGTCGAAGTAGCGGATCTCACGGAAGTTGAACAGCTTCTCGTAAAAGCCGGCCCATTTGTTCATGTTGCCGCGAGCGACATTGTGCGTCAGATGGTCGATGTACGTCAGCCCCGTGGGCTGCACCGCACCCGCGCCGCTCACAGGTACAAAGTCGACGTCGTAGATCGTCCGCTCGCCGTAGCGGTCCACAAGGTAAATGAGGCTGCCCCCAATTCCCTCGACCGCTGGAATACTGAGCTCCATCGGACCGACGCGCGTTTCAACCGGTTTCGCGCCCAGCTCCAAACAGCGTCGATATGCATACGCCGCATCCTTCACGCGAAACGCCATAGCGCAGGCCGATGGCCCATGTTCGCGCGCAAAACGCTGCGCGAAGCTGCCCGCCTCCGCATTGATGATGAAATTGATGTCGCCCTGGCGGTGCAGGGTCACGTTCTTACTGCGGTGACGCGCAGTTGCGTGAAATCCGAGCCGCTCGAAAAGCTTTCGGAGCAACTCCGGATCGGGCGCCGTGTATTCGACGAACTCGAATCCATCCGTGCCCATCGGATTGGAGGAATCGGCCGCGGCAGCTTGCGTGGACATCCTTTGAATCCTCTGAATTGACCTCGGGTCGTCTTGCGCCGCCGCATTGCGTGCAAATGCGCAAGACCAGTCGATAAGTCGTTACAATTGAAACTATTCATAGCAGAGCAGTCAAGCGAGGAACGTCGCAACCATGCCGCACAACCGCAAGCGACAGCCGCGGACGAACGATCGACTACACCTGGATCGGTTCATTCCTTACCGTCTTTCGGTGCTAACGAACACGGTCAGCATGAGCATTGCGCGTGCGTATGAACGTGAGTTCGGCTTGTCCATCCCCGAATGGCGCGTCATGGCCGTACTCGCGCGGTATCCGGACCTGTCCGCTATCGAAGTCGCCGAGCGCACCGCGATGGACAAGGTGGCGGTGAGCCGGGCGGTTAGCACTCTGCTCTCGCACGGCCGACTGACGCGCTCCTACGACGAGACCGACAAGCGCCGCTCGATACTTCGGCTCTCGCAATCCGGTCTGGCTGTATACAAGAAGGTCGCGCCGCTGGCGCTCAGGTATGAACGAAAACTGCTCAACGCGCTCAGCGCCGCCGATCGACGCGCGCTCGATCAACTCGTGAGCGCATTGATGGAACGCGCGCGGCGGATCGCGGCACAGTGGTGAGTACATCCATGAACAGCAATGGACGGCTAGTCGCCAGTACCGTTGCGGGTCGACGATGCTGGAGTCGCTCATCGAGCGCACGCGCAATTGGACTGTGACGCGGAAAGAAATGCGCGATTACACTTTCACGCTCTCGAACTTCGGCGTCGTACAAGAATCAGGAGCATGGCCGTGAGCCGCCGCTCGGGCGATCGCTAGTTGCTAATCCATCAATCAGCAGTCTGAAACAAATCATGCCAATCGCCATTCCAGCTGCGCGTCAGAAACTGATCGAACGCATTGCCGCGGCCGCCCGGCAATTGAATCGCCGAAGCGATACGCTCAAGCCGGAGGATTTCATTCGCCAGTACTACCATGGCGTTGCCGAGGAGGACCTGGCGGACTACTCGGGCAAGGAGCTCGCCGCAGCCGCCCTTGCGCACCTGCGATTCAGCGCCATACGCAGATCGCGAAGGCCTCTGGTGCGCGTCTACAACAGCGATGATATTCGCGAGAACTGGTCATCCGCGTACACGATCGTCGAGATCGCCTTCGACGACATGCCGTTCCTCGTAGACTCACTTGGCATGGTCCTGACGCAGGCCGGTTTGCCTATACATCTGATGGTGCATCCGGTCCTCGCGGTGCGCCGCGACCGCGCCGGGCGTCTCACTGCGCTCGCGAACGCGAACGGCGGCGCGGCAGGCGTACGGCGCGAGTCGTGGCAACACATATATACCGACAGGATCGGCGATCCTGCGCGCCGGCGGGAACTGGAACGGAAGATTCACAGCACGCTGCAGGATGTGCAGGCCGCAGTGAGCGATTGGCCTCAAATGCGTCAGCGCGCTCTCGACGTCGCGCAGAGCATCGAGGACGGTGCGCCGCCGATTTCCGCAGGAGAGATCCGCGAGGTCAAGGCGCTGCTCGAGTGGATGGCGGCGGATCACTTCACGTTCCTCGGCTATCGCGAATATCGCCTGCAGCGAGGGCGCACCGAGGACCTCATTGAACCAATTGCAGATACAGGCCTCGGCATTCTGCGCGTACGCGCGGGGAAGGACGTCCGTGCGACGAAGTTGACGGGCGCCTTGCGCGAGCACGCCCACGAGCCCGACCTGCTGACGATCACAAAGGCCAACTCGATGTCGACCATCCATCGGGCGACGTATCTCGATTACGTCGGGCTCAAGACGTTCGACAAGAACGGACGGGTCCAGGGCGAGCGGCGTTTCCTCGGGCTATTCACCTCGTCGGTCTATAACCGC
>DATAFY010000108.1:0-1507 GCA_036257205.1 Steroidobacter sp.
TGCTTGCGGAATGACGTGCTGCAACGTGACGCTTGCGACCATTGCGATCTGGACGCCGAGTTTTCTGATCAGAGTTCATGAGCTGCCGTTGCGCAGCGCCGGCCTCGCTGCCGCGTTTGCTGTTGGTGTGTGCGGCGCGCTCGGCGCTGGGTTCAACGGAGCCATCGCGGATCGTATCGGCCGGCGCAACGAATGGAAGAAGCTGCTGGTACCCGTGATCGGGGTCAGCATGTCGATCGTTCTCGGGCTAAGCGCGTTCTTGCTGGTTGAAGGTGCGACGCTGGCCGTGGCGATGATGGGTCTCATGGCCTTTGTCGGGCAATCCTTCATCGGCGTCGGCTATGGGCTCGCCTCCAGCCTTGCGCCTCTGGCGATGCGTGCGGCAACGATCTCAATACTGCTGGTGAGCTTCAATGTGCTCTCGTACGGGCTGGGCACACTGGTCGTAGGCGCCGTAAGTGATGCGTCGCATGCGGTTGCCGGTTCCCGCTCAATCGGCGTCGGCATGGCGTCAGCGTTGTTCTTCAGCTTGATAGGGATGCTGAGCTTCTGGCGCGCGGCGACGTTGCTGCGCGCGCGTAGCTGAGAACAACTCACCGCAGGACCCAGAGATGAAGCAGGCGACGAGTGGCGACACTATGACTAGCGATGAACCCACCGCTGAATCGAGCGGCGAGATCACATTTGTGGATCCCGCTGTGCAGCTCTGTCCATTTGCCGCCTACAAAAAGTTGCAGGAGCAGGCGCGCGTCTATCGCGACCCTGTCACGGGCTTCTACGAGGTCACCGGTTTCGAGGATCTCTGGGCGATTGCTCAGGATGCTGCTACGTATTCGAGTGAGCATCCTGTGTTCGGGGACAGGAGTCTCACTCCCGCGCACAAGGAGGTAAACAGGCTCTACGAGGAGCAGGGATACCCGGCATTGCCGACGCTGATCAACGCCGACGAGCCTGCGCATCGCATGTATCGAAACCTCGTCGACACGTCATTCAAGGCGACTCGAGTGAAGGCGCTCGAACCGAAGATTCGCGAGCTCGTGACGAAGCTGATCGATGGTTTCATCGGGCGCGGGGAAGCGGAATTTGTCGACGAATTCGCCATGCTGTTGCCGCTGTATGTCATTGCGGACACGATCGGAGTGAGCCGCGATCGAGCAGCCGATTTCAAGCGCTGGTCCGACGCGATGATGAAGGTCTTCGAGCCTGGCATCAGCGGTGAGCTGCAGATTGAGCTCACCAAGGTCGTTATCGAGATGCAGCAGTTCTTTGCTGCGGAGCTCGCGCGGGCAAGAAAGGCGCCTCAGGAAGATATTCTGGGCGATCTGGCAGTCGCGGAAGTGGAAGGGCGGCCGCTGACGACGCAGGAAGCCGTGCACTTGTTGAGCGGAATACTGGTGGCCGGCAATGAGACGACGACATCGGCGCTCGGCAACGCAATGCGGCGTCTGATTGTGGATCCAGGGCTGCAGGACCGTCTGCGGGCGGATCCGGCACGGATCAACGACTT
>DATAFY010000179.1:0-3840 GCA_036257205.1 Steroidobacter sp.
CGGTGCATCATCCCCAAGCAACACGTCCTGCGGTGCGCGCCTGAGGTGATTGAGCGCCGTGTTTGAAGCGATGCGGTACAGCCACGAGTAGAACTGGCTATCGCCGCGGAACGAGGTCAGGCCGCGATAGACGCGCACGAAAACGTCCTGCACGACGTCCTCGACATCGTCCGCAGACTTGATGAAGCGGGCGACGTGACGCGCGACGCGGCGCTGGTACTTGACCACTAACGCCTCGAATGCGCGAACGTCACCAGCTTGCGCCAGGCGTGCGAGCTCGCGATCCGGGTCTGCTACTTCCATCGCGCATGAGCATACACCTGGACGATGTCACGAGACCTCAAAAATACAGGACCCGCGCAAGCTCGTCCGGTTTCACTTTTTTTCCAAGCTGCGTCCTGCGAAAGAAAGCTGAAACTTGGTCACGTGGGATGCATCACACGTACGTCGCCAATTACGCGACGTCGTCCGCAAATCTGGAGATCCCTCATGAAATTGCTCTCACGCATGCTTGCCTGCACCGCACTGTCGGTTGCGGCGTTCCCTGCGCTCGCCGCCGACATCGTCGATACGGCTTCAGCTGCCGGACAATTTACGACGCTCGTCGCCGCGCTGGAGAAAGCGGACATGGTCGATACGCTCAAAGGCGCCGGGCCATACACGGTTTTCGCACCCACGGACGAGGCATTCGCGAAGCTCCCAAAGGGTGCGCTCGAGGGCTTGCTCAGGGACAAAGAGAAGCTCAGCGCAGTTCTTGCCTACCACGTCGTCCCTGGCAAGGTCATGGCTGCTGACGTGAAGCCCGGCCAGGCGAAGACGGTCCAAGGCCAGTCGCTGACGGTGGCGGCGAACAATGACGCCGTCATGGTGAACGATGCGCGAGTCGTCAAGACGGATATCGCAGCCTCGAACGGCGTGATCCACGTGATCGATTCCGTTCTTCTGCCGAAGTGATCTACCCGAAAGGAGCTACGCCCATGAAACGACTCGTGCAAGGGTTTGCTGCAGCCGTGCTGGCCCTCGGCTTCTCGAGCGGTGTCGCAGCCGATGGCAATGATCGTGAGCGCGCGGGCAAGCCCGCGTTTACGCAGATCAAGCGCGTTCACGGCACCATCGTCGACGTGGCCGCCGGCAATCCGGCGTTCTCGACTCTCGTTACAGCGCTGCAGGCTGCCGAGTTGGTCACGACCCTGCAGAGCCCAGGACCGTTCACGGTCTTGGCACCGACGAATGAGGCGTTCGCGCAGATTCCGGCCGGCGTGCTGAACTTCCTGCTCGCCAACCCGGACGCGCTGACCGACGTGCTCCTCTACCATGTCGTTCCCGGCGCGCGAGATTTCCGCTTTCAGTTCCGGCCGCGCGACGTAGTGACCGTTCAGGGACAAGACGTCTTCGTCGATCGCGAGGTCAACAAGCTGCAGATCAACAACGCGTTGGTGTCGGGCGAGGTCATTCGCGCGGACAATGGCGTCATTTATGTCATCGACAGCGTGCTGTTGCCGCAGTACAGGTAGGCGCTGCATTCGGACTGGTTGGAAATTATCTATCGAGGAGACAACGTGAAAGCTCTCAATCTTTTGACACTCATTCTGGTGATCGTCGGCGGACTCAACTGGGGTCTGGTGGGTTTCGCCGACTTCGATCTCGTCGCTGCGCTGTTCGGAGAGAGGTCGGTGCTGGCGCGCGCGGTGTACGTGCTCGTTGGTTTGTCGGCGGTTTATCAGATCGTGCCTTTGTTGAAGGTATTCCAGATCGATGAGCCGCGCGCCGAAGCGGCTCGCAGGGCGTAGCTCGACGATTGGCAGGAAGAAGGAGCGCGAGCAAGCGGAACGGCGCAGCGGCCGGCCGCTTAGTTCGCGCTCCAGATCCAGGCATTCAGGGCGGCGGCGAATCCTACCCAGACGGCGTATGGAACGAAGAGCCAGCTTGCCGCGGCGCTATACCGTCGCGCCGCGAGGATGAAGCCGACGATGAGGCCGAACAGCACTGCGATATCGACGAGCGCGAGATCAGGCCGATGCAGGCCGAAGAACAGCCATGACCACAGTCCGTTCGCGATCAGTTGCAAGCCGCAGAGTTGCAGCGCGGGCGTGACTGCGCGTGCCTTGCGCCACACGAGCCAGCCGGCCACGGCCATCGCGAGATAGAGCAACGTCCAAACGGGCCCAAACACCCAGCTCGGCGGGTTCCAGACGGGCTTCTGCAACTGCGAATACCACGTGCCCGGCTCGAACTGAGCGCCGAAGGCGGCAACAAGCGCGACCGCTGAGATGAACACCAGCAGCGACGGAAGCTGGCGGAAAGTCAGCGCCGTGTTGGGCATCAAAACGCAACTCCGCGATACTCAGTGATGAGAAGCGAGATGCACCCGCTGCGGTTCCCGCAGAATGGCATCGGACCTTCAAGGAGCGCTGATCCGGGAGGTTTGATTGCGCAGGCGACGATCGAGGAGCTGTTCGAGCCGGGCACGAAGGATGTGGCGCTGGCCCGGATCTACCGCGCGATTGCGCCTGAGGCGCGTGCGTAGAGAGACCGCGCGCGGAGATATCTGCGAGGCACAGGTATTGCCTATGGCTCCGGAATAGAACGCTCACCCGAACCGACGCTCGCTCGCAGAAGGTAGAACGGAACACCAGTTGCGACGATCGCGAGGCCCAGCAGGGTGCGGACGAGCGCTGTGGGCTCCATCAGGAGCGTCAGCAGATAGCCGGTGACCACCGTTGCGCATACGAGCGGCGTCACGGGGTAGCCGAAGGCACGATACGGGCGCGGCGCGTCGGGGCGCGTCCGGCGCAACACCATAACTGCGATCAGCGTGAGCAGCACGTAGAGATATGTCGGAAAAGCGGCAAGCGAGATGATCTCGTCGTAGCGGCCGGACAGCACGAACGCGCATGCGAGCGCCGCTTGCGCAGCGATCGCGTGCATAGGCGTGCGCCGGCGCGCATGCACCCGCGTCAGCGGCTCGAAGAACAGCTTATCCTGCGCAAGGGCATAAGCGCTGCGCGGCGCAACGAGCAGTAATACATGCAGCGCGCCAAACGTCGAGATCATGACGGCCGCCGACACTGCCAACCCGCCGGCGGGACCGGCCAGCGCGTTCATGACGTCGGCTGCGACGCGATCGGACGAGCGAAACTGCTCGAACGGTAAGACCGACATGTAAGCAAGATTGACCGCGAGGTAAAGCGCCGTGACGCCCAGCACGCCTGCAATGACGGAGCGGGGCAAGGTCCGTTGCGGAGCGCGAATCTCGCCGGCGACGTAGCCTGCGTACGTCCAGCCTTCGAACGCGAACAGCGCAGTGATCATCGCCGCGCCGAACGCCGCGGGCTGAATGTATGCCGCCGCTGCGGACGCCTCGCCGGCAGTATTCAATGCAGGCAGGTCGGCGCCCAAGACTGCAGCGAGCGTGACGATCGCGAGGAGCGCGACCACCTTCAATGTCGTCACGATCGTAGTGAGGTGGCCGCTTGGGCGCACTCCCACGCAGTTCACGACAGCAAGTCCGATGATGCACGTCGCAGCCGCGGTGCGCTGACCGGCGACGCCGAGCGTCACGCCTGTCGCCGCCTCGACAATCACCGCCAGATAGGTCGCGAACACCGCAGCGACGGCCGCCATCGAGACCGGCCAGATGAGCCAGAATGCGGCCCAGCCATACGAGAACGCGATAAAACGAGAGCGGAAGGCTTCCCGCAGATACACGTACAATCCCCCGGTCTTCGGCATCATCGCGCCTAGCTCCGCGACGCACAGTCCGCCGCAGAGCGCGACGAGCCCGCAAACCGCCCACACGGTGAGGCTCATGCCTGGCGAACCTGCATGATCCGCAACGAT
>DATAFY010000241.1:0-2986 GCA_036257205.1 Steroidobacter sp.
CGTAGAACTGGTCGGCCTCGCGCAGTCGCGTGACGAAGATGGCGTCGAAGTCCGTAAACGGATCGGCGACGTCCTTCTTCGTGAGGCGCGAGCGGATCTCGACTGATGCGCCGGCCGGAATCACGAGCCGGCGCCAGGCCGCGGCTTTCGTGCCATCGTTCGCCGGATTGACCGCTGAGGCGTCGCCGTGCACGACGTATTGATGGAACGCATCCTTGACGAACCCGTCGTTCGGAACCCCGTACAGACGCTCAGTGTTCGTTTCGTTCGCGGTGAACAGCCAGCGAAGCGCTGGCAGTTGTGCGTCGTGCGTTATGCGTTGTGCGTCAGAGGCGCCGACGCTTGCGGACAACGGAGAACGGGCAACGGACGACTCTCCATCGACATACCAGTTATACGCGCCAAGCTGATCGTGTGTCGCGACGACATGCCCATCGACCAGCGACATCTCAGGTCGCGGAGCGCCGTGCTTCCATCGCCAGGTGTTGCGAAACACCAGCTGCGGCAGGATGTGCAGGACCGCCGCGTCGGGGCCGCGATTGTGCGCAGTGATGCGCATCAGGACGTCGTCCACGTTCGCCTGTGCATATTCGACGAAAACGTCGAAGTAGCGGTTCTCCGCGAACGCGCCCGCATCGACGAGCTCGTACTCCGGCGCGCCGACGTCGCGCCGCCGGTTTTCCTCGACGAGATTCACGTACGGGAACTCGCGCTGCGGATACTTGTACAGCATCTTCAGGTACGAGTGCGTCGGCGTCGCGTCGAGGTAGTAGTAGATCTCCTTCACATCCTCGCCGTGATTGCCTTCGCCGTTTGTCAGTCCGAACAGGCGTTCTTTCAGAATCGGATCGCGCTCGTTCCACAACGCCAGCGACAGGCACAGGTGCTGTTCGTTGTCCGAGAATCCTGCGATGCCGTCCTCGCCCCAGCGATAGACGCGGCTGCGGGCGTGATCGTGCGGGAAGTAATCCCACGCATTCCCATGCGGGCTGTAGTCCTCGCGCACGGTGCCCCATTGCCGCTCGCTCAGGTACGGACCCCATTTCTTCCAGCGCAGATCGGTTGGCGTGCACTGCGCGAGGCGCACCCGCTCGGCCGTCTGCGCCTCACTTGCCGTGCGTGAAGGCAGGCCGATGTGCTTCAGTGCGGTTTTGCTCAACGCTTTGGTCGTCATTGATCTCACTCCAGACTCGCAGAATTTCTGCTGCTCCCCACGCCTGTGCGAAGCAGCCGCGTGGTGCGAACGGCGGCGCGCCGTCGAAGATTTCGCTGACCTGTCCGATGCAGGCGTCGCGCAGATGGGCGACGACGCCATCGAGACAAGCAAGGGCTGCGGCTGCGTCGTTGTAGACCCGGTAATGTGCGAGAGCGAACGGACCGAGCAGCCAGCTCCACGTCGTCCCCTGGTGATAGACGGCGTCACGTTCGCGCGGTCCGCCGACGTAGTGGGCGACATAGGCGGCGTCCGAGGGCGCGAGGCTGCGCAACCCGACCGGCGTCCACAGTACTCTCGCGCACACATCGACGACGGATCGCGCCCGACCGTTGTCGAGCAGTTGGCGCCGCAAGGAAACTGCGAAAAGCTGATTCGGACGCAGGCTTGTATCCGCGCCTGACGGCCCATCGATGACGTCGTAGAGATAGCCGCCGGCCTCGTACCAGAAGCGCTCGTTGAAACTGCGCGCGGCGCGTTCGGCCGCCGAACCGTATTCGCGCGCGGCCTCTGCATCGTCGAGCGTCAGGGCGAAGTCCCGCATGATGGCGAGCGCGTTGCACCACAGCGCATTGATCTCGACCGGTTTGCCGATGCGTGGAGTGACCACCCAATCGCCGATCTTTGCGTCCATCCAGGTGAGCTGCACTCCGTCTTCCCCCGCATGCAGCAGACCATCCCGCGCATCCACGCGGATGCCGTGACGAGCGCCTCGCTGGTGCCAGCGGACGATGGAGCGCAGAACCGGATAAAGCTCATCGAGGAGGCTGCGATCCGACGTGCGTCGCACGTAGTCGTCGACGGCGATGAAGTACCAGAGCGTCGCATCCGCTGTGTTGTACTCGGGAGGTTCACCAGCGTCGGGAAAACGATTCGGCAACATGCCCTCGCTCACGAACCTGGAGAACGTGCGCAGGAGGTTCGCGGCGACCTCCGGTCGGCCGGTGGCGAGCGTGAGCCCGGGCAGTGCGATCATCGTGTCGCGGCCCCAGTCCCCGAACCAGGGATAGCCCGCGATGACCGACTTGCCCGATTCGCGCGCGACGATGAACTGATCCGCGGCCAGCACGAGCTGCCGGCAGGCAGAGCGCCGCACCCCGATCGGCGCGCGGTCGATCAGCTCCTGCTGTCTGTGTTGCTCGCGTGCGAGGCTGACGGCGGACGACTGCAGTACGCCGTCTTCGGCGGTCATGATGACAGCGCCCGATTCGCCCGCCGCCAGCGTCATGCAGAAACGCGCCGGCTGAAACAGGTCCTCGAGATCGTCGAGTCCGCGCTGGGATTCGGCGCGGTGGCGGAAGTTCCACCACCACTGGGACGCCGGCGTGCAGGATGCGCGCTCACCGATAATTCGGTAGGGCCGCGCGCCGAAGAAGGCGTCGACCTTGACGCCGTCGGCGATCGGCGTCACGAGCGTCTCGCGATACCCGCGATTCTGCGCGTGGTAGTCGCGGTACGTGCACAGCGGCGTGAGCTCGAGATGCACGGGTTCTCTGGCCCGCACGACCGCGTATTGCGCATACGTCGTGTTCTCGCCATGCGACATCCACACGCGCTGCTCGATGAGCGCGTCGCCGATACGCCAGGTCCACACGGGAATTGCGCTGTCGAGGCGAAACGAATCGAGATGCACATACCCGAGCGGGGCGAGCGTTCCATCTGCAAACTCATTCATCGCGAGGTCGTAACGTCGTCCCTGGTGCACGGCGGCGGCGTCAAGCTTCGCGATCATGAGCGTGCGTTGGAGCGGCGGCCGCAGCGAAGCAACGAGAA
>DATAFY010000262.1:0-10300 GCA_036257205.1 Steroidobacter sp.
GAGGCGATCAACAAGCATCCACACTCGGTGCTGTTGCTCGATGAAGTCGAAAAAGCGCACCCGGACGTGTTCAACCTGTTGTTGCAGGTGATGGACCATGGGACGCTGACGGACAACAACGGGCGGAAGGCGGATTTCCGCCATGTGATCATCGTAATGACCACGAATGCCGGAGCATTCGAGATGAACCGACCCTCCATCGGTTTCTTGCAGCAGGATCACGCCAGCGACGGGATGGAAGCCGTCAAGCGCCTGTTTTCGCCCGAGTTCCGCAACCGCCTCGACGGAATCATTCAGTTCAACGGCCTGGATCCGCGCACCATCCAGCGCGTAGTGGACAAGCTGCTGGTGGAAGTGGAGGCGCAGCTGGAGCAGAAGGGCGTGCAGTTGCACATCGACGATGCCGCACGCGAGTGGCTGGCGCGTAAGGGCTACGACCCGAAGATGGGTGCAAGGCCGATGGCCCGTGTCATCCAGGAAGCGATCAAGCGACCCTTGGCCGAGGAACTGCTGTTCGGCCGGCTCATGGGCGGTGGACACGCGTTTGTATCGCTGGGCGCCGACGACAAGCTTACGCTGCAAGCAAGGGCGGATAGCGAGCAGCCCCTCTTGGAGGGCAGCTGACCCGGGACCAGCTCGAGCGGCAGCCTCAAAAATAAGAAAGCTGTCTGTTCGTGGTCTGGGCGCTAACGGCCGCGGTAGATGATTCGCCCCTTCGTGAGATCGTAGGGCGTCAGTTCGACCGTCACCTGGTCGCCAGTCAGGATTCGAATGTAGTTTTTGCGCATCTTTCCAGAGATGTGCGCGATGACGGTGTGCCCGTTCGTCAGCTGAACGCGGAAGGTGGTGTTGGGCAGCGTGTCGATCACACGGCCCTCCATCTGAATTGCGTCCTCTTTCGACATGCACTCTCTGTTGATTTGCCCGGTCTGCGCCGGAAAGCGCGCGAATTGTGCATAAAGGGATCAGCCAATGCAATTTTCGCCAGGCAAGCCCTACGCAAACCGCATTGCCGCGGTCAGAAAGGGGCCCTCGGCGCCCGCGGCGGCCGCTTGGCTCGCGAGCTGTCGAATCCAGGGGTGGCGATAAGCCAACGAGAGGGTGTGCTGGGTTCATCCATGCGGCACGTCAACAGCTGAATGAACTGAGCGCGCGGAACGAGTTCCGCGCCGAGGCTCATCAGATGGGGCGTGGCCATCTGGCAGTCGATCAGCTCGATCCCGCGCGCTTGCAGCTCCGTGCAGAGCCGATGCAGAGCCACCTTGGAAGCGTCGCGCTCGAGGCTGAACATCGACTCTCCGAAGAACACCCGCCCGAGTGCAACGCCATACAGCCCGCCGACGAGTTTCCCGTTCAGCCACGTCTCCACCGAATGTGCGTCGCCCAGTCGGTGCAAGCGCAAGTACGCGGCGCGCATTTCCGGCGATAGCCAAGTCCCGCCCGGACGCAGCTCCGCGCTGCCGCAGGCCCGGATCACATCTCTGAACGCGGTATCGACCTGCGTCACAAAGCCCCGATTGCGGATCGATTTCGCCAGGCTCCTGGAAACCTTGAGGCGGTCGGGAAAGAGGACGGCCCGCGGGTCCGGACACCACCACAAGATGGGCTGGCCGCGGGAATACCAGGGGAAAATGCCGCGTCGATAGGCGGCGAGCAGCCGTTGTGGGGAGAGATCTCCGCCCGCCGCGAGCAGCCCGTCGGGCTCACGCAGAGCGCGATCGACCGGTGGGAACGCGTCCGGCGAATCGCGCTCGGACAACCAGACGATCGAGCCTCTCATGGCGCCTCCATCGGTTCATGGTGCTCCGAATCGCGCCGAAATGGCAGGTGCGCCCGCACTTCGCGCATGTATTGGTCCACGCCTTCGCGCTCCTTGGCCAGGTACGCTTCGATCGCGCGCGCGAAATGCGGGTCGGCGATGAAATGGGCCGACCAGGTCGCGGTCGGTTCAAATCCACGCGGGACTTTGTGCTCGCCCTGCGTGCCCGGCTCAAAGCGCCTCAACCCGTGTTCGATGCAATACTCAACGCCCTGGTAGTAGCACGTCTCGAAATGCAGGCTGTGGAAGTTCGCGGCGGCGCCCCAGTAGCGACCGTACAGCGTGTCTGGGCTGCGAAAGAAAATCGCCGCAGCGATCGGCTGTCGGCGATAACGCGCAACTTTGACCATGACTGCCTCGGGCATGGCCGCCGAAATAGCGGTGAAGAACGCACGGTTCAGATAGTGCTCTTGACCGTGGGCTGCAAATGTGGCGGCTGAGAATGCAAACACCGTGCGCCACAGCGATGGATCGAGCTCGCCGCCCGAATAGGTGTCGAATTCGACGCCTGCTTCGCGTACGCGCCGTCTCTCGCGCAAGGCTTTTTTGCGTTTCTCGGCGCGAAAGGTCGCGAGGAAATCCTCGAACGTCCCATACCCCTGATTGCGCCAGTGGAACTGGCAGTCATTGCGCAGCAGGTAGTGCGGCGCGGTCAGGGCGGCGCGGTCCTCATCGTCGATGAACAGCACGTGCGCGGAGGAAACGCCTTCGCTTCGCGCAAAGTCCACGAGCGCCTCTGCCAGGCGCGTGCGCGCGGCGCTATCGCCTGCGCTTAAGGTCAGCAGGCGCGGGCCGGTCGCTGGAGTGAACGGCGTCATGCTCACGAGCTTGGGGTAGTAATGCAGACCGGCATGGGCCCATGCGCGGGCCCAGCGCCAATCGAACACGAACTCGCCCCAGGAATGCGTCTTGCGATAAAGGGGCACGGCGCCTTCCAACTCGCCGCGCTCGTTCTCGAGCAGCAAGTGACTGGGCGTCCAGCCCGATCGCTTTGCGACGCAGCTGGCGCGCTCCAATGCGGCCAGAAACTCGTGGCGAACGAACAGATGGCTGCCGCGGTTGAGGGCGTTCCAGCGCGCAGCCGGAACGTCCTCTATCGAAGCAAGAACCCGCGCGGCCATGACGCGGCGGTGCGATGCGCTAGCTGGCCAGGGCGTCGATTTGATCGAGATATTTATCCGCGTCCAGCGCGGCCATGCATCCCGTTCCAGCCGACGTGATCGCCTGGCGATAGACGTGATCGCCCACATCGCCGGCCGCAAACACGCCAGGCACGCTGGTCTGCGTGGCGTTCCCATTCAGTCCGGATTTAACGATCAGGTAGCCGCCCTTCATTTCAAGCTGTCCTTCAAAAAGCTGAGTGTTCGGTGCGTGGCCTACCGCGATGAATACGCCCGTGACGTCGAGATCTTCCTTCGGGCCGTCGCCGAGGGGTTCTATCCGCAGGCCAGTGACGCCGGTGTCATCACCCAATACTTCATCGACCGTATGGTTCCAGACGATGCGAACCTTGCCTTCCCGCTCGCGCTCAAAAAGCTGGCTCTGCAGGATTTTTTCGGCGCGGAAGGCGTCGCGTCTATGAACGACCGTCACGTGCGAGGCGATGTTCGACAGATAGAGCGCCTCCTCGACCGCACTGTTGCCGCCTCCCACGACGGCCACACGCTGATTTCTGAAAAAGAATCCGTCGCAGGTCGCGCAGGCCGATACGCCGCGGCCGCGGAAGTTCTGCTCCGAAGGCAGTCCAAGATACTTGGCGGTCGCGCCGGTAGCGATGATCAGCGCCTCGCACGTGTACGCGCCGCGGTCGCCGAGGAGGTGAAAGGGGCGCCGCGAGAGGTCTACAGCGCTGATGTGATCGTTGATGATCTCGGTGTTGAAGCGCTCCGCATGTTTGCGCATCCGTTCCATCAGCGCCGGTCCGGTGAGATCGTGAGGGTCGCCAGGCCAGTTATCGACTTCCACGGTCGTCATCAGTTGCCCACCTTCCTCCATGCCCGTGATCAGCACCGGATTGCGATTTGCACGCGCGGCGTAGACTGCGGCTGAGTAGCCGGCAGGTCCGGAACCGAGGATCAGTAGCCGCGAGTGACGGGGACTGCTCATGTATGATGCACCTCAACGCAAAATGGATGGATTTTCGGCGCTGCGTTCGCCCACTCGCCTCAACCGCTCACCAGTCGCGGCCCTCGAAGCGGACGCTGCGGCGGGCAAATGGTATGTAATGCATCTGAGTGCGGCCAACAAATAGATCAATTCGATGCGTTCGATCAGTCGGGCGCATGAGAGCGGCGAGCTGCATCGCTCGCAATCCATCAGCGTTCATTTGTTTATCAATAAGTTACCGACGATAGTTGAGGCGAAATAGCGTTGGGAACGTCAGCGGAAGCACGCGGCGGCGTGCGCCTTGTACCGGCCATCGTGCGTTCGTTGCGCGAGGGGGCCCTGTGGGTGTTCGGCGCGCTTGCGTTGATCGTGTTCGCTGCGCTCGCCGCCTACGACCGCAACGATCCGTCGTTCGCGACTACCGGCGAGCCAGGGCCCATTTCCAATGTCATCGGCCCTCTCGGCGCCCACGTCGCGGGGCTGCTCATCCTGCTGTTCGGCGCACCCGCGTTTCTTTTTCCGATGATGATCGGCTTCGCCGGCTGGCTTCTCTACCAGGATCGGACCAAGAGCGATGCGCCCTCGCGCGCGACGCTGGTCTTTCGCGGCATCGGTTTTTTGCTCACGCTGGCGACCAGTTGCGGTCTAGCCAGTCTGCATTTCACGATCGACGGCTATCCTGATTCTGCAGGCGGGGTGCTCGGGTCGCTCGTCGGCGAAGGACTGCAGAGCGCGCTGAGTTTTTTGGGCGCCACTTTGCTGTTGCTCTCGCTGTGGCTTGCCGGCGTGTCCTTGTTCGTCGGCGTGTCGTGGATCGAAGTGATGGATCGCACGGGTCGCATCACGTTGAAGAGTCTGGACTGGCTGTCAGCGAAGCTGACCGCCGCCCGTGAGATCAAGGCGGGGCGCGAACTGAAAGAGGCTCGAAGCGAAGTCATTCGAGAAGAGCAACGGCGCGTCGCGAGTCGTCCGCCGCCCAAGATCGAAGCGGTCGTCAAGAAAGTCGAGAAGAGCGAGCGCGTCGAGAAAGAGCGCCAAGTCGCGCTGTTCGATCCGCCGAAAGCGACGGAGTTGCCCGCGCTCTCGCTCCTCGATGACCCGCCGGCCCGCCAGTCCGGTTATTCCGCTGAGGCGCTGGAAGCGATGTCGCGCCTGGTCGAGCTCAAGCTGCGCGATTTCGGCGTAGAGGCCGAGGTCGTCGAGGTCCATCCCGGGCCGGTGATCACGCGTTTCGAACTGCGGCCGGCGCCCGGCGTCAAGGTCAGTCAGGTCAGCAATCTGGCTAAGGATCTCGCCCGCGCGCTTTCGGCCGTGAGCGTGCGCATCGTGGAGGTGATTCCGGGCAAGTCGACCATTGGCTTGGAGATTCCGAACGAGAAGCGCGAGCTGGTCACGCTCGGCGAAATCATCAAATCGAAAGCTTACGACGAGATGTCCTCGCCGCTCGCGCTCGTGCTTGGCAAGGACATTAGCGGCGCGCCGGTGGTTGCGGATCTGGCGCGCATGCCGCACCTGCTGGTGGGCGGCACGACCGGGTCGGGCAAGTCGACTGCCGTGAACGCCATGGTGCTGTCCTTGTTGTACAAGGCGACCGCCGAGCACGTTCGGATGATCATGATCGATCCGAAGATGCTCGAGCTTTCTGTCTACGAGGGCATTCCGCATCTGTTGGCGCCCGTCGTCACAGACATGAAGGAAGCCGCCAACGCCTTGCGCTGGTGTGTGGCCGAGATGGAGCGGCGCTATCAACTGATGGCGGCGCTCGGCGTGCGCAATCTCGCCGGGTTCAATCGCAAGATCAGGGAAACGAAGGAAGCGGGGCAGCCTATTCGGGATCCACTGTTGCTCAAGCACATGAGTCCGGAAGGCAATCCGGACGACGTCCCCCTGCTCGAGCCGCTGCCGTTCATCGTCGTCATCGTCGATGAACTGGCCGACATGATGATGATCGTCGGCAAGAAGGTCGAGGAGTTGATTGCGCGGCTCGCTCAGAAGGCGCGCGCTTCGGGCATCCATTTGATACTCGCAACCCAGCGTCCCTCCGTGGACGTGATCACTGGCCTGATCAAGGCGAACATCCCGACCCGCATCGCGTTCCAGGTTTCCGCCAAGGTCGATTCGCGCACCATTCTCGACCAGATGGGCGCGGAACAATTGCTTGGTCACGGCGATATGTTGTTCCTGCAGCCAGGTACGTCGGTGCCTATTCGCGTGCACGGTGCGTTCGTCTCCGATCAGGAAGTTCACCGCGTCGTCGGGGGCCTGAAGGGCGCGGCTCCGCCGGCGTACGTTGCAGAGATTCTGGAGGGTCCGAGCGCTCCGATCCCCGGCTTGCCAGGCGAAGGCCTGGAGGGCGGTGAAGGCGACGGCGCGGACGGCGAGCAGGATCTTTTGTACGACCAGGCGGTCAAAATCGTGCTCGAAAGCCGCAAAGCGTCCATCTCCGGCGTACAGCGTCGGCTCAAGATTGGTTACAACCGCGCCGCGCGTATGATCGAGACCATGGAAGCCGCGGGACTGGTCGGACCGCTGCAATCCAACGGTTCGCGCGAAGTGCTCGCGCCGGGCCCGCCCGAGGAAGGTTGATCGAATGAAATTCTCGCGAAGCGCGGCGTTGCTCGCCCTCTGCGCATTCCTAACCTCGTTGACGTGTAGCGCCGGGGCGTCTTCAAAAGACGTGCAGGCGGGCAGGCAAAAGGTTCAAACGTTCCTGAACGGGCTGGACGGGCTCCAGGCGCAGTTCGAGCAAGTCCTGACCGATCGCGCGGGCCAGGTCGTGGACCGGGCGAGCGGCGTACTCGCCGTCCGGCGACCTAACCGCTTTCGTTGGGACTACCGCGATCCGTACGAGCAAGTCATCGTGGCGGACGGCGAGCGCGTCTGGCTCTACGATCCGGATCTTGAGCAGGTGACGGTGCGCAAGCTCGATGAAAGCTTATCGGCGACCCCAGCCATGCTGTTGAGCGGTGCAGGGACATTGGACGGCAACTTCACCGTCACGCAGAGCCAACAGGAAGACAGCGTCTTCTGGGTGCGCATGGAACCCAGACGTGACGACACCGATTTCAAATGGGTGCGACTCGGTTTTGAAGGCGCGGCCCTTCGCTACATGCAGCTCGGCGACAAGCTCGGTCAGACCACTCGACTTGAGTTCAGGCAAGTTGAGCGTAATCCACCGCTCGATCCGGCGCGCTTTACCTTCACCGCCCCGCCCGGCGCGGACGTGATCGGCGATGCCTCCGGCGCACAATCCGCCGTCAGCGGACGTTAGAGCCGTGTTGCTGCCGCTTCGACATCCACGCGTGTGGCTCCTGATCGGCTGGCTGCTGGTCGTGCTCGCCATTACGGCGAGTCTGCTGCCAGGTCAGAGGTTGCCGCCGACGGGCGTGAACGACAAGTTGGAGCACATGGCGGCGTACACCGTGCTTGCCCTCTGGTTCGCGGGCATCTATCCACGTTCTCGATACGTTGCGCTCGCTGTCGCGCTGTTTCTGATGGGCGTGGTTGTGGAGTTCGCTCAAGGCGCCATGCACCTGGGTCGCGAACGCGACTTGCGCGATGTGATTGCAAATTCCGCCGGAATCTCTCTGGGCCTGTCCATTGCAGTGCTTCGGCTCGGCGGTTGGGCGCAGCGGCTCGAAGCCTGGGCGGCGCGCAAACCGTGAGCGCAAGCCAGCGTTCGGCGCCGGACGCGCGTCCACTCGCGGACCGCATGCGGCCCGCGACGCTCGAGGACTATGTAGGCCAGAGCCATGTGCTGGGCCCGGGCAAGCCGCTGCGGCGCATGCTCGAGGGCGGTCATTTGCACTCCATGATCCTGTGGGGTCCGCCGGGCACAGGCAAAACGACGCTCGCGCGACTCGTCGCTCTAACGTGCAACGCGGAATTCATCGCGTTCTCGGCGGTGATGGCGGGCGTTAAGGATATTCGGGCGGCGGCGGAGCGCGCGCGTGAGGTGCGGGAGAGCTCGGGCCGGCGCACGGTATTGTTCCTGGACGAAGTGCATCGCTTCAACAAAGCGCAGCAGGACGCGTTCTTGCCGTGGGTCGAGGACGGCACGCTCGTGTTCATCGGAGCGACGACCGAGAACCCTTCCTTTGAGCTGAACAACGCGCTGTTGTCGCGCGCTCGCGTTTACGTACTGCGCGCGCTCACGCAGAAGGACCTGCGCCGCGTCATCGATCGAGCGCTGGCGCGCGAAGCGCCGAGCATCGCGGCGCGCGAGGAAGCGTTAGAACTCCTTGCGCGCGCCGCCGACGGCGATGCACGCCGTGCGCTCAACATGCTCGAGCTCGCCGTTGATCTGGGCGCCGGGAACGATCCGCCGGCGATCACCGAGCCGCTTGCAGCGGAGGTCTCGACGGGCGGCCTGCGTCGCTTTGATAAACAGGGCGAGGCGTTTTATGACCAGATCTCGGCCCTGCACAAGTCCGTCCGCGGGAGCGATCCCGATGCTGCGCTCTACTGGCTGTGCAGGATGCTCGACGGCGGCTGCGATCCGCGCTACATCGCACGGCGCGTACTGCGTATGGCCGCCGAGGACGTCGGGCTGGCGGACCCGCGCGCGCACACGCTCGCGCTTGAGGCCGCTGAAGTATACGAGCGGCTCGGCAGCCCCGAAGGGGAGCTGGCGATCGCTCAGGCAGTCGTGTTTCTCGCGTGCGCGGCCAAGAGCAACGCGGTCTACACGGCGTTCGGGGAGGCTATGCAGGACGCCAAGAATCTTGGCTCACTGGAAGTACCGCTGCACCTGCGCAATGCGCCGACGCGGCTCATGAAAGAGCTCGGCTATGGCAAGGCTTACCGCTACGCGCACGATGAACCCGAGGCGTATGCGGCAGGCGAAACTTACCTGCCGGAAGGCATGACGCCCAAGACCTACTACCGGCCGACCCTCCGCGGCTTGGAAATCAAGATTGCTGAAGCCATGGAACGACGCAAAAAGATGAATCGCGACTAATGCGCGCCCTGGCGAGGTAGCGTGATGCCGGCGCGGACGCCTGCAACGCCAGGCAGACCTACCGCTTCCGAGTCCCTCGATCTATCACTAGACTACCTTCGCTACAGCGCGGCCGTCGCAGATCTGACGCGCTCGCCATTCACCCCTTCGCCACCCCAACTCGTCAGCCCAATGCTAGATCCCAAGCTTCTGCGCTCCGATCCCGCCGCCGTGGCCGCCAATCTTGCGCGGCGCGGCTTCACTCTTGACCTCGCGCGGCTGAGCGCGCTGGAAGAGATGCGCAAGAAATGGCAGGTGCGGGCGGACGAGCTGCGCAACGAGCGCAATATGCATGCGAAGATGGTCGGGAAGGCGAAGGCGCAAGGCCAGGACATCGCGCCGCTGCTCAAGCAGACGGAAGATCTCGGGCAGCATCTTGCGCAGGCGGAATCGCAGCTCTCGGCCGTGCAGGCGCAGCTTGACGATTTGGCGCTGGGGTTGCCGAATCTGCTGCATGAAAGCGTGCCCGAGGGGCGCGATGAGTCGGGCAACGTGGAGATCCGGCGTTGGGGCGAGCCGAGCACGTTCGCCTTCAAACCGCGCGATCACGTCGAGCTTGGAGAAAAATTAGGGCTGATGGATTTCGCGGCCGCGGGAAAGATCTCGGGCGCGCGCTTCACGGTGCTCACCGGCCCCCTCGCGCGCCTGCATCGCGCGTTGATTCAGTTCATGCTTGACCTCCACATCGATGAGCATGGCTATCGCGAAACCTACGTGCCCTATCTGGTGAATGCGCAGGCGATGCTCGGAACCGGTCAGTTGCCGAAGTTCGAGGCGGATCTGTTCGCCGTGGAGGGTGAATCCGGCCTCTATCTCATCCCCACGGCCGAAGTGCCCGTGACGAATCTGATCCGCGAATCGATCGTGGAGGCGAGTGCGCTGCCCTTGAGATTCGTCGCGCACACCCCCTGTTTTCGTGCGGAGGCGGGATCGCACGGCAAGGACACGCGGGGCATGATTCGCCAGCATCAGTTCGAGAAGGTGGAGCTGGTGCATCTGTCGCGGCCGCAGGATTCCTATGCCGAGCACGAAGTGCTGACCCGCAATGCGGAGGAGGTGCTCAAACGACTGAACCTGCCGTACCGAGTGGTCGCCCTGTGCGCAGGGGACGTCGGCTTCGGCTCGGCGAAGACGTACGATCTTGAAGTGTGGTTGCCCGGACAGAACGCCTATCGGGAAATCTCGTCTTGCTCGAACTACGAAGCGTTTCAGGCGCGTCGCATGCAGGCGCGCTGGCGCAATCCGGATACAGGAAAACCTGAGCCCTTGCACACCCTGAATGGGTCAGGGCTCGCCGCGGGACGGGCGCTTGTTGCGGTCGTCGAGAATTATCAGCAAGTGGACGGCAGCATTCGAGTGCCGGAGGTCCTGCACCG
>DATAFY010000276.1:0-2089 GCA_036257205.1 Steroidobacter sp.
GAGGGGCTCGGGATCATCAAGCTTGAATTGCAGGAGCCTGCGCGAAAGACCCGCATCCCGCTTGGAAAACACGGCGTCACGGCCGATGAAATGCCCAAAGCGACCCTGCTTCTTCTCCGTCTTGACGACGAAGCCGAGACCGGCTTCGAGCACATGGTCCTCGTCGGAGATATCGTGACCAAAATGACGATAGGCCTTCTCAAGCCGCAGGGTATCCATTGCCAAGATGCCGGCAGGTCGCAGCGCGTGCAGCTTTCCCGCCTCCAGGACGATACCGACGACATGCCGTGCAAACTCGGTGGCGACATAAAGTTCAAAGCCGAGTTCGCCAACATAGCTGATGCGATGTGCACGCACATGCGCCATGCCGATCTCGATGCTGCGCTGTGTCCCGAATGGAAATGTCGCGTTCGAGACGTCATCTGGACTGAGCGCCTGCAGCAGCGTCCGCGCTGCTGGACCCATCAACGCTATGCAGGCCTCAGCGCTGCTAACATCGACCGCCACGCAGCGCGCCTGGTCGGGCGTTTGCCGCCGGAGCCAGAAAAGATCGCGGCGGATGGTTGCTGCACCCGTCACGACAAGGAACGCGCTGTCGGTAAGACGCGCGATCGTGACGTCTGCTTCGATGCCACCACGCTCGTTAAGCCATTGCGTGTAAACGATGCGCCCTGGCTCGATGGCGATGTCATTGGCTGAAACGCGCTGCAGTACCGCTTCCGCATCCGGTCCCTCGACGCGGATCTTGCCGAATGGGCTCATGTCGAAGAGGCCAACTCCCTTGCGCACCGCCATGTGCTCGGCCGCAACGTGAGCGTGCCATCGCGGACGGCCCCACGTGTCGTGCGGCTCCGCTACTTTGCCACGGGCCACTTCGGCCTGGGGTAGATACCAATGCGGCCGTTCCCAGCCGGCCACTTCGCCGAAGTAGGCACCCTGCGCTGCCAGTTGATCATGCATGGGCGAATGGCGGACACCTCGCGACGTGGCGAATTGCCGATAGGGGAAATGATCGGCATAGAGCAGGCCCAGTGTCTCGGAAACACGCGGAACGATGAAGGCGCGTGTTGCTTGCCAAGGAAATACGCGGCGCACGTCCACATCCCACAAGTCGAAGGGCGGGGCGCCCTGCACGATCCATTCCGCGAGTGCCTTGCCGGCACCGGCGGCAGACTGGATCCCGACGGAATTGAACCCGCAAGCGACAAAGAACCCTTGCACTTCCGGTGTCTCCCCGAGCAAATAGCGATTGTCGTGCGTGAAACTCTCCGGGCCATTAAAGAAGGTGCGGATGCCGAGTCGGCGAAGCAGCGGCATGCGCCGGGTCGCAGTCTCCAGGATCGGCGCAAAGTGCTCGAGGTCCGCCGGCAGTTCGTCGAAGCAGAATTCCTCCGGAATCCCATCCAGACCCCAAGGCTTTGCCTTCGGCTCGAAGGCACCGAGCAGGATCTTGCCTGCGTCCTCCTTGTAGTAGGCG
The DNA here is from genome assembly GCA_036257205.1 of Steroidobacter sp. Classification (GTDB taxonomy): domain Bacteria; phylum Pseudomonadota; class Gammaproteobacteria; order Steroidobacterales; family Steroidobacteraceae; genus Steroidobacter. Next base: position 1,478 of record DATAFY010000276.1, read on the forward strand.
CATTCGTCGGTGACGCGCAGCACCGGAAGCGCTGCTGGGATCTCGTCGCTGGGCTCGCTGACGATGTAGAAGTGCTCGCAAGCGTGCAGCGGTAGCTGAACACTCGCCATGCGAGCCACATCGCGACCCCACATGCCCGCACAGTTGATAACGACGTCGGCGGCAATCTCGCCAGCCCCCGTCATGACGCCCCGGACGTGCCCCCTCTCGACCCTGATGCCTGTGACCTTGGTGTTCTCCTGAATGGTTACGCCCGCCTTGGTGGCGCCGCGTGCCATTGACAGAGCCACATTGCCGGGATCGGCCTGCCCGTCGCGAGGCAGGTAGATCGCGCCAACGACGCCGGTCATATCCGCCAACGGATGACGGCGGGCCGCTTCAGTCACCGAGATTTCCTCGACCTCCACGTCAAACGCTCGCGCCATGGAGGCGCCGCGCTTCAGCTCCTCCATCCGCTCGCGGGTCAAGGCCAGTGAGATCGACCCCACCCGGCGAAAGCCGGTTGCGACACCGGTCTCGGACTCGAGGTTGGCGTAGAGCTCGGCGCCGTAGCGTGCGAGTTTGGTCATGTTGGCGGTGGCGCGGAGCTGGCCGATGAGGCCAGCTGCATGC
>DATAFY010000286.1:0-6891 GCA_036257205.1 Steroidobacter sp.
AGTTCGAGCTCGGCCGTTCCATGGCGTTGACGGTGGCGCTCGCGTTAGTCGTGACGGTTCTGAGTGGCGTGTTCTTCGCCGGCCTGCAATTAGGACGCAACGGATTTACACCCAACCCCGCCTTACAAGTGCGCGACTGGAGCCGCACGCTGGAAGAGCAGCGTCAGCAGGTGCTCGCCGCGAAGCGTGAGCTCCAGGAGCGCGTCGATGCGCTGGCGAGCCGCGTAGGCCAGATGAACGCACACGTCATTCGCCTCGACGCGCTGGGTCGGCGGCTTACAGAAATGGCGAATCTGGACAAAGGCGAATTCGACTTCGACAGCGAGCCGGCCGTCGGCGGACCTGAGGGTCTTGTGGAAGGCGCTGTCGCGGCTGCTCCGGAACTGACGGCTATGCTCGACAGTCTGACCAACCAGATCAGGGACCGCGAACGCCAGCTAGGCGTCCTCGAAAGCCTCATTTCAACTCGGAATCTGAGCCGTCAGATCGTTCCGGGCGGACGACCCGTGGCGCAAGGCTGGATTTCGTCCTATTTCGGGCATCGCGCCGATCCATTCACAGGGCGCAACGCCTTCCATCGAGGCATCGATTTCGCCGGTCCGGCCGGCGTCAAGGTGATTGCAGTCGCTTCCGGCGTCGTCACCTATTCCAAAGAGCGCTTCGGGTACGGCAAGACCGTCGAAATCAATCACGGCGGCGGGTATGTCACCCGCTATGCCCATAACCAAAAGACCCTCGTGTCCGTCGGCGATACGGTGCAGAAAGGACAGGCCATCGCCCTCATCGGTTCCACCGGTCGTTCGACTGGCCCGCACCTGCACTTCGAGGTGCTCAACCGGGGGCGAGCGGTGGATCCGATCAGCTTTGTCGGGAAATAGTCCGAGCCTTGCGGCACGGGTCGGGCCCGCTGTAAGACAAAAGACCAAAAAGCACCTACCCCTTTAATTCCGGCGCTGCATCTCAACCTTTGGGGCGCAGGCCGGCTCTAGCGTGAAGCCGTGCTCGGCGAGGCTCCGCTACAATACCGCCCCCTTTCTCAGCGCCCACCCGGAGTTCCAGCGTGGCGAATTGGCTCACCCACTTGTTCGGGAGCCGCAATCAGCGGCTTTTGAGCGGCTATTCGAAGATCGTCGGCCGAATCAACGCGCTCGAGGAGTCTTTCAAGAACCTGAGCGATGATCAGCTCAGGGGCAAGACCGCAGAATTCCGCGCCCGTCTTGCCGAAGGCGCGTCCGTGGACGAGCTGCTGCCGGAAGCGTTCACGGCGGTGCGCGAAGCGTCTCGCCGCACTCTGGGTCTGCGCCATTTCGATGTGCAGTTGGTCGGCGGTATGGTCCTGCATCAGGGAAAAATCGCCGAGATGCGCACGGGCGAGGGCAAGACGCTCGTCGCGACGCTTCCCGCATACCTCAACGCGCTGCCCGCGAAGGGAGTGCATGTCGTCACGGTCAATGAGTACCTCGCTCAGCGTGACGCGGATTGGATGAGCCCGGTTTATCAGTTCCTCGGGCTGAGCGTGGGCGTGATCAAGAGCGGTCAGACGGCCGAGCAGAAGCGAGTCGCTTACGCCTGCGACATCACCTACGGCACGAACAACGAGTTCGGCTTCGACTACCTGCGCGACAACCTCGCGTTTCGCCTCGAGGACCGCGCTCAGCGCGGCTTGGCGTACGCCATCGTCGACGAGGTCGACTCCATTCTGATCGATGAGGCGCGCACGCCGCTGATCATTTCGGGCCCGGCCGAAGAAAGCACGGAGCTGTACGTGCGCATCAATCAGCTCGCGCCTCGACTGAAGCGCCAGGAAACTGAAGAGGGCGAGGGCGACTATTGGGCCGACGAGAAGACCCGGCAGGTGCATCTGTCCGACGCCGGTCACGAGCACGCCGAGCAGCTGATCCTGGAAGCGGGCCTGTTGCAGATGGGCGAAAGCCTGTACGACGCGGCGAACATCCGGCTGATGCATCACCTGAACGCCGCTCTGCGAGCGCATTCGCTATATCACCGGGACATTGAGTACATCGTCCGCAACGGCGAAGTCATCATCGTCGATGAATTCACGGGCCGCACCATGCCGGGCCGCCGCTGGTCGGACGGTCTGCACCAGGCCATCGAGTCCAAGGAGGGCGTGCGGGTTCGTGAAGAGAACCAGACGGTCGCTTCGATCACCTTCCAGAATTACTTCCGCATGTACACGAAGCTGGCCGGCATGACCGGCACGGCGGATACGGAAGCTTTCGAATTCCAGTCGATCTATGGCCTTGAAGTCGTCGTGATACCCACGCATCGGCCGATGATCCGCAAAGACCATTCCGATTTCGTTTATCTCAGCGCCAAGGATAAGTTCGAGGCGATCATCGAGGACATTCGCGACTGTGCGGCGCGCGGCCAGCCTGCGCTGGTCGGCACTACGTCCATCGAGACTTCCGAGTTCCTCTCGGGGCTGCTCGACAAGCAGAAGATTCCGCACCAGGTGCTGAACGCGAAACAGCACGAACGTGAAGCGTTGATTGTGGCGCAGGCCGGCCGCCCTGGCGCGGTGACGATCGCGACCAACATGGCCGGACGCGGCACGGACATCGTGCTCGGCGGCAATCTGGATGCCGAACTCCACCAGATCGATCCGCCGGACGAGGAGGCGCGTCGGCGTGCGCGCGAGGAATGGAAGACTCGTCATGATCAGGTGATCGCCGCAGGCGGCTTGCACATCATCGGCACGGAACGGCACGAGTCACGGCGCATAGACAACCAGCTGCGCGGCCGCTCGGGCCGGCAGGGCGACCCGGGATCGAGCCGCTTCTATCTGTCGCTCGAAGACAATTTGATGCGCATCTTCGGCGATCCGGAGCGCACCAAACGCTGGCTGCAGACGGCCGGAATGAAGGAAGGCGAAGTTATCGAGAGCCGGATGCTTTCGAAGCAAATTGAGCGTGCGCAGCGCAAAGTGGAGGCGCACAACTTCGATGCCCGCAAGAACCTGCTCGAGTACGACGACGTCGCGAATGACCAGCGCAAGGTCATTTATCAGCAGCGCACCGAAGTTATGGGCGCGGAAGAGCTCGCTGACGCCGTGGCGGGCATTCGGCGCGAGGTCGTGAACAACATCATCGATCGCTTCATCCCGCCGAAGAGCCCGGAGGACATGTGGGACGTCGCAGGCGTCGCGCAGGCTGTCGAAAGCGACTTCTCTGTGGCCATGGATCCGAAAAGCTGGCTCAATGCGGACAAGAATCTCGCCGAAGAGGGCCTGCGAGAGAAAATCGCCGCTGAAATCGAGCAGGCGTACGAACGGAAGGTCCAGTTGTATGGTGCGCCGGTCATGCGGCAGATCGAGAAGCAGATCATGCTGCATCAGCTCGATTCGCACTGGCGCGAACATCTCGCCGCCATGGACTATTTGCGTCAGGGCATTCATTTGCGCAGCTACGCGCAGAAGAATCCGAAACAGGAATACAAGCGCGAGGCGTTCGAGCTGTTCAGCACGATGCTCGATCGCATCAAGCACGACACGGTTTCGATGCTCTCGCGCATGCAGCTGCGCACTCAGGCCGAAATCGAAGCCGAGGAACAGGAGCGTCAGCGTCGGCTCGCCCGCGCGCTGCAGTTTCAGCACGCAGCCCCAGAGCAGATCGCCGCACCCGCCGCGCAGGGTCCGATCGCTGAACCAGAAGCGGCCCAGACGGCCGAGCCGGTCGTGCAGTTCGTCCGCGAGACAAAAAAAGTCGGACGCAACGAACCGTGCCCGTGCGGCTCAGGGAAAAAATTCAAGCACTGTCACGGCGCCCTTGCCCGCGAGGGCTGAACGCAGGCTTGGCCGTAGGTGAACGCTTGAAGAGCAACAGTGTGAACCTCGAGGGCGATACGGCGACGCCCTGCGGCTCGCCGCTCCCATCAGTCGGCGCATCAATCACACACGTGGTCGCCGGCGCGCTGTTTGACGCGCGCGGCCGCGTTCTCATCGCGCAACGCCCGCCCGGCAAACACATGGAGGGCGGCTGGGAGTTCCCCGGCGGGAAGCTCGATCCGGGCGAAGAGCCGCTTGCGGGTCTAAAGCGCGAGCTGCGCGAAGAGTTGGGCGTGGAAGTGCACGATGCCGAACCGCTCATCGCCTTTGAGCATGCGTATGCCGATCGCCGCGTCTTGCTCGAGCTGTGGCTCGTCACGCGCTTCACGGGCGAGGCGCGGCCGCTCGAACGACAGCCGCTGCGTTGGGTCGACCTCGAGATGCTCGATCATATCGGCTTGCTCGAAGCCGACGCCCCGATGGCGCCCGCACTTCGCGAAGCGAGGCGTAAAGATCGCAGGCCGGATGCCGCAGATTCTGAGCAATAAGCCTGAAGGCTTCGAATTCCCCTCACTTCTCGATTCACGGCCCGTCTATGCAGCTAACGTTCAACACGTAAGCACCGCCTCGTGTGGGCGCCGCCCTGAGGGCGTGCAGGTCAGCGCGCGTACGGCCGCATCAGGCCGGGTTTGCTCGACGCTATTGCTGCCGAATGAACATCGCGGCGCGCGTTAACACCCGTCGTCTCGAAGATGACATGTGCCTAACCTCGCCGTGGCGCAAGGTTCATTTACGCGCAAACCATTGTATACCGCATGGACAACACTCGAACGGGTAGGCTTACGCTACGCAATATTCGCAATGGCTAGAGCAGGGCCTTTGGGGCCTTCTTTCCGCCGTTCGTCCCGTTCTCGTGCGGCACGTCCGGCGTCACGGAGACGTTTCTGATGAAGCAGATCCTTCTACTCGCGAGCTTCTTCCTGTCGGTTCTTGTCGCCCATGCAGATTCATTGCACGCCCCTGCGGGAGCGCGCTCGCTCACCTATCCGGCGACGGCGCGCGGCGGGCAGGTGGACGTGTATCACGGGCGGAGCGTGGCCGATCCGTATCGTTGGCTGGAGAATGAGTCGGCGGCCGAGACGCGGCAGTGGATAGAGGCGCAGAACGCGCTGGCGCAGCCCTATCTCGAGGCGGTTCCGGCGCGCGAGAGGATCAAAAAGCGCATGACGGAGTTGTGGAACCACGAGCGTTACGAGATTCCCGTCAAGCGCGGCGGGCGCTATTTCTATTTGCGAAACGACGGTCTTCAGAATCAGAACGTGCTGTACGTCGCGCATTCCCTCGGCGCCGCGCCGCGCGTGCTTCTCGACCCGAATACGCTCAGCAAGGATGCGACCGTTGCGCTGGGTGAGTTCGAACCGAGTCCGGACGGTAAGCTGCTCGCGTACGGTCTTTCGGACGGCGGCACGGACTGGCGCGAATGGCGCATCCGCGATGTTGAGACCGGCCGCGATCTGCCGGACGTCCTCAAGTTTCTGAAGTTTGCGCCCGTCGCCTGGACGGCCGACTCGCGCTCGCTCTATTACGCGCGCTATCCGCTGCGCGCGGACGGCTCAGGCGACGACACCAAACAACGCGAGGTATATCGCCACGTCTTGGGAAGGCCGACCGTTGAAGACTCGCTGATCTATCGGGTCACGGATCACCCGACGCGCAATCCGTACGTGCAGGTCACGGATGACGGCCGTTACCTGATCATGTGGATGTACGACGGCTCGCAGCAGACCGGCGTTTACTACCGCAAGCTGGATAAGCATGGTGCGGTTGCGGAAGAAGTGGTGCGTCTCCTGGACGCTTTCGACGCGAACTATGAGTTCATCGCGGAGATCGACGACGTCTTCTACATCTATACAACGAAGGATGCGCCAAATGGGCGCGTGTTGGCGGCAAGGGTCGACTCGCGCGGCAAACCGGCTTGGCGCACGATCGTGCCTGAGTCGCGCTTCGCCCTGATCGAAGCGAGCATCGTCGGGGGCAAGCTCTTTACGCAGTATCTGGAGGACGCGCGCTCCGTCGTGCGTGCGTTCGATCTTCAAGGCAAGCTTCTTTACGACGTCAAATTGCCCGGGCTTGGTCAGGCGGCGGGTTTTCGCGGCGCCTTTGCAGACGACGAGACCTTCTTCTCGTACACGGACTTTCTGACGCCTGCGTCGATTTCGCGCCTGGAAACGCCGAGCGGTCGAACGAGCGTCTTCCGCGCGCCTGAATTCCCCGCCGACCGCGGCGGCTATGTGACGGAGCAGGTGTTTTACTCCAGCAAGGATGGGACGCGCGTTCCGATGTTCATCGTTCACAGGCGCGACTTCGTGAAAGACGGCCGCGCGCCGCTCATGCTGTACGGGTACGGCGGTTTCAATATTCCGCAACTGCCGACGTTCAGCGTGCCGGTGTTTGTCTGGCTGGAGATGGGAGGCGTTTACGCGGTCGCGAATCTGCGAGGGGGCTCCGAATACGGCGAGGCGTGGCACAGCGCCGGGACGAAGCTGCGCAAGCAGAACGTCTTCGATGATTTCATCGCCGCGGCGGAGTACCTGATCGCGCAAAAGTACACGTCGACCCCGAAGCTCGCGATTCGCGGACGCAGCAACGGCGGTCTGCTCGTGGGCGCCGCCCTCACGCAGCGTCCCGACCTCTATCGCGCGGTGCTGTGCGGGTTCCCTGACGTCGACATTCTCCGCTTCAATCAATACACGCGCGCCAACAACATGCCGGCGCTGCTCGAGTACGGCGACGCCGCCGTGAAAGCGCAGTTCGACGCCATCAGGCTGTACTCGCCGTACCAGCAGATCCGGGCCGGGACCGCGTATCCCGCGGTGCTCGTCTCATCCGGCGACCTCGACACGCGCGTGCCGCCGCTGGCGGCGCGCAAGTTCACGGCCCGCTTGCAGGCGGCGTCCAGCTCGGGCCGGCCGGTGATCCTGCGCTATCACCCGAAGGCCGGGCACGCGGCCAACCGCGGGCTGCCGTTTTCACGCCGCATTCAGGACACCGCCGCGGAGGTCGCATTCATGATGCGGGAGCTGGGCCTGCCGCTGCCGGCCGCACAC
>DATAFY010000294.1:0-3832 GCA_036257205.1 Steroidobacter sp.
AGACGACCCAGATCGAGCCGTCCTCGTTGGTCATCGGCTGGTCGCCGCTTGTGGTCAGGTCGATGATGCTCAGTCGTGCGTGCGCCAGGCCGACCGGCCCATCCGCAAAAAAACCGAAGCCGTCCGGGCCGCGATGACGCAGAGAATGAATCATGGCCTCGAGCGTCGCCCTCTCCGCGCGACGCTCAGGCTCACAATTGAGAATCCCGGCGATGCCACACACAGCTTGTCGATCTCCGTCGCGCGGGCAGGGCGCGACATCTTTCGTCCAAGTTATCGCGGCGGGGCCGCGATGAATGTTAGAACCTCGAGCTTGCGTCCGTCATGACCCGGCCCAGAAGCCCGCTTCTTCGCCGCAAGTGCGGCCCGCGCGAATCTTGTCGCCGCGCATCGGCCGGTCCGAAGACCTGAAGAACTGTTCGTAGATGCACCCAAAGACAGATCGCTGTTCTCGAGCGCGCCCTGATGGATTGCTTGCTTCAAAGTGTAGCTGTACTGGGCGTACGCGCCGAGTAGTTTCGCGGTTCGACGGCGAGCTTCTTCAAGGCGCAGTTCTTGACTGCAGGCATTCTCTGGGAAGCCCCTGAGCAACGCTTCATCCACAAACCGATGTGTTGCCTGAAAGAACACGCTGGAACGCCTGAAGGGAACTGTGGCCTCTTGACCAGAGGCGCGCGCTCTGCCGGCGCGGCGCCTTTTGAAAGAGCGCTTGCGAACCAAAAAGAACCCCGCTGAAGCGGGGTCTTGATCACTGGAAATTCAGCGCTTGTCGGATTAATTCGTCCTCTTTCGGCGCACCGCGCCTACCCCGAGCAGGCCCAGGCTCAGCAAGCCCAACGTCGCCGGTTCGGGCACATTCGTCGAAGTGTCCGCTCCCCAGATCGAGAGGTGTGAAATCGCTCCCCGACCTGGCCAGAAGTTGCTCAGGGCGATCAGCTCCGTTCCGTCCCAGGCGCTCAGATCGTAGAAGTAATAGCTCGGGTTGTGATTGCCGTCTTTGATCGCCAGATAGCAGCTTGGGCAGCTGATGGCGGCGCCGCCGATATAGTCAATCAAGGCGCCCGACGGATCGTTTGCGCTATTCAGGAAGGTCGTGTCGTAAGACCCTGCGAAGAGCCCTGAATCCGCCCCTCCGACTTCGGCCTTATACAGCAGGCTCAAACTTCCATCTTCCACCCCAAATGTCGTCTCGACGCAATCGGGCTCACAGTTGGGCCCCCCGTGGTCGCCGGATATCACGCCCGCAGTGCTCGGGCTCAGATAGATGATCGCGTTCGCCGGCCCCGCGATGCCGAAGATGCTCATGCCCGTCAGAATCGCTGCGTAGGATCTGCTCATACTCATATCCGGGTGATCGAGTTTTATGCGCCTGGTCCAGATGAATGCAGCTTCAATGCCAAGCCGTTTTTTCTGTTTTTCGCACAAAGGCTTGCAAGGGTGTTGAGCGGCGCATCGCTGATAGGATTCGCGCGCACTGGAAACTTCTTCGACAGCGTAGTTTTGCTCAAGTGAGCCAGCATTCATCGCGCTTTCGCCCGAAGAACGGGCCGACGCAATCCCGGCGTGTCGCTTCTGTCGGCTGCAGCGCCAACCACTCAACTGCAGCCTACGGGGCGCGGCTCGCCTGGGAGCGCCTCAGCGCTGTTTGAAACCCTCAGGCGTCAGCTGATGCCGAGCGAGCAGCTTATAGAAATCCGTGCGATTCCTTTTGGCCAAGCGGGCTGCCTGGCTGACGTTGCCGCCGGTGATCTGGAGGATCTGCGAGAGGTAGTTGCGGGTGAACTCATCGCGAGCCTCATCGAACGAGGGCAGGCGCGCGGGGTTGCCGCCGATGGCGGCCTGCACGAGTTCGGCGCTGATGATCGGGCTGGTCGCCAACGCAACGTTCTGGCGCACGATGTTCTCGAGTTGGCGCACGTTGCCCGGCCACTCGGCGCTGACCAGCAGCTCGACGGCCTCGGGGGCATAGATGTGTCGTGGCTGGCCGGTTTCCTGTGCGATCTTCTCAAAGAAATGGGAGATCAGCAGTGGGACGTCTTCGCGGCGCTTGGCCAATGAGGGCATCTCGATGTGGACGACATTGAGACGATAATAAAGGTCTTCGCGGAAGTGCCCGCCCATGATCAGCTGCCTAAGGTCGCGGTGCGTTGCGGAGATGATCCGCACGTTCACCATCGCCGCTTCGGTGCTGCCGACCGGCCGCACATGGTTTTCCTGCAAGACCCGCAGCAGCTTTACTTGCAGGCGCATCGGCATGTCCCCGATCTCATCGAGCATCAGTGTGCCGCCGTCGGCGGCCTGGAAGAGACCGCGGTGCTCGCGAATCGCGCCTGTGAACGCGCCTTTCACATGGCCGAACAGCTCGCTCTCGAGCAGGTTCTCCGCCATGGCGCTGCAGTTGATGGCGACGAACGGCCGGTTGCGCCGCGGGCTTGCCTTGTGGATGGCTCTCGCCAGCAGTTCTTTGCCGGTGCCGCTTTCGCCGGTGATCATGACGCGCGCGTCGGTGCCGGCCACCATGTGCGCCTGCGCCAGGCGTTCTTCCATCACGGCGCTGCGCGTGATGATCTCGCTGCGCCAATCTTGCGTCGTGTCCGCAAAACCTGAAATCTTGAGCGCCTTCTGCACCTGATCGAGCAGTTCCTGCTTGTCGACGGGCTTGGTCAGGAAGGCGAATGCGCCGCTTTGCGTCGCTTGGACGGCATCAGGAATCGTGCCGTGTGCGGTCAGTATGATCACTCGCAGACCTGGCGCGCGGCTTTGAATCTCCTTGAGCAAACCGATGCCGTCCATGTGGTCCATCTTCAGATCCGTGATCACCAGATCCGGACGCACGCGGCTCAAAGACGCCAGCGCCGCAGCGGCGCTCTCCACCGCATCGACATCGTAGTTTTCGGCTCGAAGACGAATCGTGAGGAGTCTGAGCAGCCCCGGATCGTCGTCAACGACCAATAGTCGAGCTTTGCGCTTCATTTGAGGTAGCGGCGGAGTCCCGATTGCCAGGGGGCGTAGAGCTGCGTTCAATGATGGACCTCTCGATTTCTTTGATCGCATCCAGCTTCTGCTGGGCCTCGGCAAGCGCCCGGCGCAGGCGAGCGTTTTCCTCCATTTGGGCCTGCACGCGTCGATCTGAGTTTGCCTGCGAGCGGCTGCGATCGTCGAGTGTCGCGAGCAGCCGACGATTCTCTGCTTCGAGTTTCAACCGGGCGTTCGTCTCATTCAGCACCACTGCGCACAGCGTGCGCTCCTCCTCCGTCATCCGCTCGGGCGTCGCGAGCAGCGTTTCGAGCAGCCGCTTGCCCTCAGCCGGGCGGCTTGCCGGGTGCCCCGGCGTGAGGAGCGCAACGGCATAGTTGAGCGTGCTCGCCGGGGTCGGGGCGCGCGTGTATTCGCGTTCCGCTTGGTAGAACACATCGGCTTGCCGCGCGGGATCAGGCAGGGCGAGCCCATTCATCGTTTCGAGATAAACACGGATGCTGCTGGCGGCGCTGGCGTCAGCGGCGCTCGAAGATGAGCGTGCTTGCGGTGCACGCCCCAAATGCTCGATTAAGGTGCATCCGCCCGTCCCGAGCGCGATCCACAAAGCGCCGATGAGGACGCTGGCGCGCCGCAGGGGGCGCGGATTGCGGGTGAGAAAGGCCATGGCGTCAGGTTGTTTCGGTTTGCAGGCTGGGCGCGAGCGGCAGGCGAATGCGGAAATGCGCTCCGGGGTACATGCCGTCCACGATTTGGACCGATCCTCCGTGCGCTTGCACAAATTCATTGACCACTGACAATCCGATGCCAGTGCCCTTCAGATGTCCGGCGATCGGCGCCCGTCCGGAATAGAACG
>DATAFY010000311.1:0-3344 GCA_036257205.1 Steroidobacter sp.
ATCTCGTGTAGTAAGGAGATGATTTCGGCGATTCTGGTCACCGGCGACACCTCCAAGGATGGCAACCGACCCATGAGTTCATCTCTGCTCCGCGCTGTGGAAGCAGATCGACGCTGACGATCTCCTGGATCGTATCCAGCAACTGCTTCGGCAATAACGCCGCTGTCGTAGTAGCCGACGCGCTCGCTTCTGAGCAGTTCCTTCGCCCCAGGGGAAATGGACTCCGCGACCAGGAGCGACAAGGGTGCTTCGCCCTGCCCTTTGGGCCTTGCGTGGCTTGCTTCCCGAAACTGCCAGATCACCTGGCGGACATCCCAGGGAAAGACAGCCACTCCGTGCGTGCAAACGCGATCAGCAGCACGAAGGACTTGCCCGCGACGTGCAGATCAACCTGGACGTCATGCCCGCGGTCACCCTGTCTGCTTGCGTGCTCCCAATGCCCAAAGTCGGCATCCACCTCGGGAAGCTCGTGCAGGGCACGCTGCACAGTAAATATTGCCGCCAGCCCGAATATTCACTGCGTTGGCGATATTTACTGAACAGTAAACGAGACATGGCCCATCATGCTTGAGTCCACCTTGACGACAGCTGATCACGCGCCGAGGAAGATCTCGTTCGGCGGTTCGGCACCCCGGCGCCGCTAGCCGTAGGCATCAGGGATCAAAGCCGGATGGCTGCGATTTGCAGAAGCGGGGCGCTAAAACCGGTATATACTGAATATATACGTTTGGGAGCTGTGACTATGACATCCGCCCGATCTGCCGACAAACTGCTGCTGCGATTTCGGCCCGCCGACAATCGCCTGGGCGTGACGCGCGCGACCGTCGAGCGCCTCGCCGCAGAACTCGGCCTGAATGAGACTCAGGTCATTCACTATGCGTTGAAGCGACTCGCGACCGAGCTGTTGCCTAGCTACGAGCCCGATGATGGTCCGCTGACGGCGCGGCAGCTGCGCACGGTGACGAAGCTGGCCGGCGCGCGCCGTGGCAAGTCCGTCCGCTCGTCGCTCTTCTGACTACGCCCGAGCTTTGGTGGCCGGAGCCGCAGGCGGGCGTTCTCGCCTGGTGCCGTTTCCCAGACACACCCGCCCTGCAGCCAGCGCCGAAGCCGCGGCCCGCTTTGATTCTGACGGTGTTCGACGATGAAGCACCGCAGTTTCGGGTCTTGGCCGTGTATGGGACGAGCCAAAAGGTGAACCGGCTGTATGCGGCTGAGTTTGCCATCACGCCAGCCGATGGGGCGGCGTTTCGACTATCGGGCCTGAGCTATCCGACCAAGTTCAATCTCGCAAAGGCGGTGGAGCTACCGTACAGCACGCCGTGGTTCGACGTTCCGCCGGCGGCGCCGTTCGGACGATCTCCCCAGCTGGGCGTGTTGCACCCGAATCTGATGCGCCGCGCCGCCGCGGCGTGGCAGACCGCACTGGCCGCCGCGAAGCGATAGCACTCTCCCTCGAACACGCCGCTTGGCGAGTCAAAGCCTGCCTCGGGAATGTCCTCATTCCTGCTGCGCGCCCTCGTCCTCCTTTGCCGAAACGGCGGCGGCGCGCGGGTCGATGCAACCGTAGTGCAGATGTATCATCCAACGCAGCGCCCGTCGACAGCGCCAAGTCGATTTAGACACGCTCGATCCTGCGCTCGTCGCTGCGCTGAAGGAGTTCCAGCGTCGGCACGGATTGCGAGCCGATGGCACGCTCGCCAGGCTACTTCGCCGCGCTCACGACGCCGTTGGCGTACCGCGTCCCTCAGACCGAGCTCACGCTCGAACGCTGGCGCTAACTGCCCGGATTCGAGACGCCTCCCATCATCGTCAACATTCCACAGTTTCGTCTGTTCGCCTTGCGCACGACCGACGATATCGAAGCGAACATGCTGCAGATGGACGTCATCGTCGGCCAGACCTTCGCGCGCATGCGCACGCCGACACGCAGTACGTGGTGTGCGGCCCTTGCCTCGGGTGCGCTGCGCCTGCCCAACGGCCTGCGCCCGATAAGGCGCTCGGTCTCGTCAAGTTCACGCTGCCGAACCGCTATAACGTCTATCTGCACGCGACGATCTCTTCACGGCGTGCCTTCAGCCACGGCTGCATTCGCGTGAGCGATCCGGTGGGCTCGTCGAGCACATCTTGCGCAATACGCCCGGCGAATGGACGCCGGACAAGGTTCGCGCCGCCATGAACGGGACGCGCACGCTGCGGGTGAATCTCTCCAAAGCGATTCCCGTCATGATTCTGTACGCGACCGCCGTCGCGACCGAGCAAGGCGAGGTGCTCTTCTTCGACGACCTCTACGAGCATGATGCTCACCTAGAGGTACTCCTCAAGCTCACGCGCCTGCGCCAATAACCGTCATTGCCTGAACGCGAGCAGCGCCGCCGCAATAGCAGGCTCGGAAAGATGACGAGCAGGCAGCGCAGCGTTCAGCTTGTCTTGCTTCTTACTCTTGCTTACCACGTCATCATCATTGGCTTTCGCCCGGTTTCGCCACCGGTACAAGCTCATCTCTGCGCTCTCACGCGCCAGCGCCGCAATCCACATCTCTCCGCTCAGCATCCGGCGAACCAGCGACTCCCTGCGCTCCTGCGAATACCTTGCCATCTTCTCTCACCTTCTTCACCCCCAGGATGGATTTCAAAGAAGGCACAACTCTTCTGACAGCGGGGGTAGAGACTCCAAAGAAGGCAGAAATGTCCGAGCGCCTCGCGCTCTTGAGGCGAAAGGTCGTGGAACCCTGGCGCGTTTGCCTCAAGCCAATGCGCTACGGTCACGGGTTACCGCCCTCATCCAGGGAGCAGCACGAGGTGCTCCGCTGTGGCCCCCGTTACCGCCGTGGGCCGCATTGCCTGATCGAAGGTGACAAACCGACCGTTGTTTCGGACGGCTAGGGCGAGCAGATAGCGGTCGGTGATCTGCTTGGGACCCAAAAGTTCGACGGGATTGAATATCTCGGTATCAGTGAGACTGACATCGTCCGGCCAGAAGCGATGATGTTCTGTCGCCTTTGCCATCGCGAGGCGCTGCAGGACCGCTGCGACGGGCAGCGGGTTCGGATAACCTGCGCTCGCCATAATGCGCGCAGTGCCATTTTCCGTGATCGGGCAGGACGCCCAACCCTGCGCAAGTTCAGCTGCAAACCAAGTGGTGGCGACGGAGTGACCGACGTGTTCGGTGTCGAGAAGCGCGATCACCACATTGACGTCGAGCAGCGCACGCACTCAATAGATGTCCTGATCGCGCAGACGATCGATCTGCTCGTTCGTCACTAAGCCGCCACGACTTTCGAACGGCACGAAACCTCCCACACCAGCGCGGCGGGCAGGCTTGGCGGGCCCACTGGTCAGCGTCCG
>DATAFY010000040.1:0-10743 GCA_036257205.1 Steroidobacter sp.
GCACGGCACCGGTCCTGCGACCGTGCGCATCTCAGAAAAGTCGACGCTGGAGTTCCAGACGCGTGTCAACGCAAGCCGGGAGGCTCGCGAGGCGGCCGAGGGCGCGCCGATCAAAACCCGCGCGCACACGGCCGCTACGACACAGCGCCCCTGCTTCGGTGATGCCTTCCTCCGGCAGCTGACGATCGCGCGCTTCCCGATGCGCGAGAATCAAGCTGCCATCTTTCGGCGTGCACCCTGCCAACTGGCGAGTATCCAGGCGGTGTTCCTCACGCCAAAGCGCAGCTCGCCGCCTTCCGCTGGCGTGCGCTCGCTACCGAGTGACTAATCACCCTCGCTCACACGGGCAGCCAGCGGAATCTCTGGTCTTTCAGCTTTGGACTGCCGTGCATTGAACGGGCTCTTGTGATAGCCGTAAACGGCGTAAAAGAGAAGTCCTACGACCGTCCACACGCCGAAGCGGATCCATGTCTGCAGCGGCAGGTTGCTCATGAGATAGAGACACCCGAGGATCGCCGCCGGTCCGATGATCCAAATCCATGGGCACGCGAAAGAACGCGGCACATCCGGTTGCGTTCGGCGCAGGATCATGACGCCGAGCGAAGCGAAGATGAACGCGAACAAGGTGCCGATGTTGGCGAGCTCGGCCAGAACCTCGATGTTGATGAAACCCGCCATAGCCGCGATGGTGAAACCCGCCACCCAGGTGATCACGTGCGGCGTGTGAAAGCGTGGATGAACCTTGGCCAGGCCGTCGGGCAGCAGCTTGTCGCGCGCCATCACAAAATAAATTCGCGTTTGCCCATAGATGGTCATCAGCAGAACTGTCGTAAGCCCGGCCAAAGCGCCTGTCGCCACCAGCGCCGAGCCCCACTGATAACCGAGCGCACGCAGGGCGAAGCTCAGAGGCTCCGGTGTATCGAGCGATTTGTACGAGACGACGCCGGTGAGCGTTGCGGACACCGCTAGATAGAGCAGGGCGCAAACGCCGAACGACGCCATAATGGCGATAGGCATGTTGCGCTGAGCATTCTTCGCTTCCTCCGTTGCAGTCGCCAATGCGTCAAAGCCCAGAAAGGCGAAAAATACGATGGCTGCGCCCGCCCAGACTCCGGCCACGCCAAAAGGCATGTACGGCACCCACAGCGAAGTGTCGACATGAGGCGCAGCCATGCCGAGGAAAAGGAAGATCGCGCCCAGCTTAATCGCGACGAGCACCGCGTTGGCTCGAGCGCTGGTCTTGGTGCCGATCACCAACATCAATGTCAGACCTAGCGAGATGGCAATAGCGGGCAAGTTGACGATACCGCCATCAGCGGGCGCCTTGGTCAAAGATTCCGGTATTTGTATGCCGAGAGACTGCAAAATGCCTACCGCATAACCAGACCAGCCGACGGCCGTGGCGCTCGCGGCAACCGTGTACTCCAGCAGCAGATTCCACGCCATGATCCACGCCGCTGCCTCGCCTAGAGTGAGATAGCTAAAGGTGTAGATGCTCCCCGAGGCAGGCACGAGGGCTGTCAGCTCGGCGTAGAGGAGTGCGACCAGCCCGCAAACGACGCCGGCAGCAATAAAAGACAATACGACAGCCGGGCCTGCGTAATGCGCAGCTCCGATGCCCGACAAGACGAAGATGCCAGTGCCGATGATCGACCCGATGCCGAGCAGCGTCAGATCGAAGGCATTGAGTTGACGTTTGAGCTTCTGCTCCTCCCGGACAGCGGTCAGCCGCTCCAATGGTTTGATTCGCAGTCGGTTCATGGCAGCAACTCCGCACCCAGAGGCATCCGTTTGTAATCACAATTTAAGGCCATACTGTTCTCTCTCGCTCCGTCCGAGTTAATGGATGCGGGCGCCATCACGCCGATCTCTATTCTGGGAAAGATCACTTGTCAGCTGCCCCTGGGCATCGAACGCCGATGGCAGCCGACTCAGGGGATCCGTTCCGGTACGAACGCGCGGCGCCGGATCCATCCCGTCGATGCTTCCGGACGACTCTAGCTCAGGCGCCGCGAAATTAATGATCTAACAAGCGCCACCGAGATTTGTCATTCTGGAAGAAACGCATCGTATAATCATCGGAAGATTAAATCGAGGCGGGGCAGATTTGCCGAAACGGTTCCAGAAACACCGATGATTGAGCTCGACAAGATCGATCGCCAGATCCTCAGAATCCTGCAGCGGAACAATCAGATCACCAACCTCGCGCTCGCTGAGAAGATCAAGTTGTCTCCGCCAACCTGCCTCAAGCGAGTTCGCCGGCTGCGGGAGGAGAAGATCATCGCAGCCGACGTCTCTCTGCTCGACCCTGCGCTGGTCGGCAAGAGCCTGTTCGTACTCATCGAGGTCGTGCTGGAGCGGCAAAGCGAGCAGCTGCAACAGGCCTTTGAGAAGAAGATGGAGCGCGCCGATGAGGTGATGCAGTGCTACATGGTGTCCGGCCACACCGACTTCATCGTGGTAGCCCAGCTCTCCGACATGAATGCGTATCATCAGTTCGTGCGCCGGACGCTCACGAACGACACCAACATTCGCAATTTTCGGTCGTTGTTCGCCATGAGTCGGACGAAGTTCCGCACGGCCATCAACCTCGATGGCGAGTAATCGTGTCAGTCGTCCTTGGGACAGATGAGGGAGTGCAGGCCGAAGTTCGGGGGCGAGCAGCCCATCGATACCGGCGAAGACGCCCGACGCGGTCCACACTGTAGCCTCGCAGCCAGCCGAGCGAGTGAGACATGCCGCGACCACACGGCGAGAACGCGCCACCCAGGCAGAGCGCTCGAGGCGTTGAGGAGGTGCGAGGCAGCTTGTCGCACGCCAGCAGCCAGCGATGGTGCACCACTCACAAAATTTCAAAGAGAGCACGATAAGTTGTCGAACGTTGCAACGAAACGTCGTGGAAGCAAACAGATGAAAAAAATTGAGGAGAGATTCTGCTCATCAATTGCAGCACGCTCCCGATAGACTGAACTCCATCTATCAATCGATGCGATTCGCGTCGCTGGCACTTCGAACTCAAATGTCCGTCATCGGCATCCACAAGAATCAAAGGGCACCGCATCGGGGCAAGTACGCCTTTCACAGCGTGCTCTCGCTCGAGGGCGCGGCGCGCGCATACGCGGATATCAGCGCTTGTCCGATCTACCAACGCACGCCGCTCGTCAAGCTCGACGGCATTGCCCGGCGAGCGCGCGTGGGCCGCGTGTTTTACAAGGATGAATCCTCTCGATTCGGACTCGGCAGCTTCAAGGCGCTCGGCGGCGCGTATGCCGTTGCGCGCGTGCTTTGCGACCGACTGCGGCAAGTTCTCGAGAAGGACATCACAATAGCGGACCTCGCGCGGGGCGTGTATCGAGAACACACGAACCAGGTCACCGTGACGTGCGCGACCGACGGCAATCACGGGCGAGCTGTCGCGGCGGGTGCGAGAGTGTTCGGATGCCGCTGCGTCGTGTTTTTGCACGCTGGCGTGAGTGCTGAGCGCGAGCGGGCGATTGCCTCATACGGCGCACAGATCGTCCGCGTACAAGGATCATACGATGACTCGGTTCGCGCGGCGCAGCGAGCAGCAGATGCTGAGGGCTGGACAGTCGTGTCCGATACGTCCTGGCCGGGGTATGAAGCCATTCCCAGCATCGTCATGCAGGGATACACGGTCATGCTGCGGGAAATCCTCGAGCAGCTGCGCGAAAGCGGTGAAGCCGCGCCGACGCACGTATTCGTACAGGCGGGCGTAGGCGGCCTCGCAGCCGCAGTGGTCGCGCATCTGTGGGAAGAGCTTGGAGCCGCAGCGCCGATCTTCGTCATTGTCGAGCCAGAGCGCGCGGCGTGTCTGTTCGCCTCTGCGGAGGCAGGACGGCCTACCGCCGTGCACGGCGAGCTCGACACGATCATGGCGGGTCTCGCCTGCGGAGAAGTGTCAGAGGTTGCATGGCGGATTCTTGCTGCAGCGTCCGATTACTTCGTCACCATCAACGAGGAGTCGGCGGTCGAAGGCATGCGGCTTCTCGCCGCTGGCGAGAACGGCGATCCCAACATCGTTGCCGGCGAGTCGGCCACCGCGGGATTGGCTGCCTTGCTGGCGATCGCCGAGGATCCGCGCCACGAGCGATTGCGTCAGGAAATGCGGCTTGATCAACATGCGCGCGTGCTTCTGTTTGGCACGGAAGGCGCAACGGACCCCGAGCTGTATCAGCGGCTGGTCGGCAAGCCTGCCCAGAACCCCCTACCGGAGCTGCCAACGTGACGCACAAGCTCAGCATCAATCGCGAGCGCCTGCTTGGCCAGCTCGAGCAGCTGGCTGGCGTCAATCGTCTCGCTGACCGCTCTTGTTGTCGTCTTGCGCTGACCGATGCGGATCGGCGCGGCCGCGATCTCGTGGTGCATTGGATGCGGGAAGCCGGGCTCGAAGTCCGCATCGACCGCATCGGCAATATCTTCGGCGTGCGCGCCGGCCAGACCAGCGAGCCTCCCGTGATGACGGGATCCCACATCGACACTGTCGCTACCGGAGGAGCCTACGACGGCTGCTACGGCGTGCTTGCTGGGCTGGAAGCGATCCGCACCTTGAATGAGGCCGGCCATCGCACCCGACGCCCGCTGGTGCTTGCGATCTTCACCAACGAGGAGGGCGTCCGTTTCCAGCCCGATATGATGGGCTCGCTCGTGTTTGCGGGCGACCTGCCGCTCGAGGATGCCTTAAGTGCGAGGGCGGAGGACGGCGCGCTGCTCGGCGAGGAGTTGAAGCGGATTGGCTACGCGGGCGAAGATTGCAGCGAGTTGCGGCCGCGCGCCTACGTGGAGCTGCACATTGAACAGGGGCCCATCCTGCATGAAGAGGGCGGCACGCTCGGTGCGGTGCAGGACCTGCAGGGTATTTCCTGGCACGAGCTGATTATCACGGGAACGTCGAATCACGCCGGTACGACGCCCATGCGGTTGCGGCGCGACGCCGGCTATTGCGCTGCACGTATCAGCGTCTTCGTTCGGGAGCTGGCGCGACGAATGGGCGGCTCTCAGGTCGGAACGGTCGGCGTCACGCGGCTCGTGCCGAATCTCGTGAACGTCATTGCGCGCGAAGCGCGCATAACAGTGGACCTGCGCAACACCGACGATGGCTTGCTGAATGAGGCAGAGGAGGAGCTGCGCCGGTTCGTCGAGCTCATGATGCGGGAGGAGGGCGTGACGATAGAGATGCGACAGCTTGCGCGCACGCCGCCGGTGAGATTCGACGAGGGCGTGCTCGGCGCGATCCTCAAGGTGGCGGGTACGCTAGGCCACGACATTCGGCGCATGACCTCTGGAGCCGGGCACGACGCGCAGATGCTGGCGCGAATCTGCCCCGCCGCCATGATCTTCGTTCCGAGCGTCGGCGGCATCAGTCACAACCCCCGGGAGCATACCGAGCCGGAGCATCTGGCGCTGGGAGCGAACGTGCTGCTTCACACGCTGGTGGAGCTGGCGCAATAGCCCTCCGACAAGTGCCGCGACGGACAGGACCGCTTCACGACAGAGATGTGGCGAGTTGCTGGGGTTGCGTTGGGGTTTCGGTGTGGCGGCCGTCGGCATGCTTGCCGGGCCGGTCATCTACACGGCCGGCGCGAAGCTGAACCGACGCCGGCGCAGATCCATGCATGGCAAAACACTGAGGTGCAGCGTGCGCACGCCCCGACCGGGGTGTTGCGCGACGCGCGCGAAGGCGAGGTAGTGAGATGAGTTCGCATGTGCAATCACCGCTTGGCGCGAGCGTAGCGCCTGCAGCGGAGCAGGACGTCCTATCCGCTAAATCGGCGGAATTTCTGGCGCGTGTCGCGCAAGACACCGCGAACGCAACGCCCGCAGACATCGCTAGACGCGTTGCCGGTCTGGTGTCGGAGCACGAGGGCTGGCGGCGTCGCTGCCTCAATCTCAATCCTGCCGAAAGCCTCATGTCGCCTTCGAGCCGTCGCTTGCTCGACAGCGATCTCGCCACGCGCCTCGGTGAAGGCCTGCCGGGCGATAAGCTCTATCCGCATGGAGCGCAGACGCGCTTTTGCGACGAGATCGAGGCCATCGCAATTCAGCTGGCGCGGCGCCAGTTCGGTGCTGCGTACGTCGAATGGCGTCCGGTCAGCACCACCATGGCGAACGCCGTCGTGTTTCATGCGCTGCTGTAGCCGGGCGACGTCGTCCTCGTCCAGCACGAAGACGGCGGCGGCAACTTCAGCTATCACAGCCACGGGCCGCTCGGCCTCGTAGGCGTGCGCATCGTGCCAATGGCGCGCGGCAGCGCGACATTCGAGCTCGACCTCGATGCGGTCGCCGACCAGATCGCAACACTGAAGCCGCGGATGATCGTGATCGGCGGCAGCAACGTGTTGTTCCCGTATCCCGTCCGCGAGCTGCGCCGCCTGGCCGATCAGGTCGGGGCATTGGTCGTGTACGATGCCGCGCACATCGGCCTCCTGATTTCGAGCGGCGACTTCCAGCGGCCTTTGCAGGAAGGCGCGCACATCGTCACGCTGTCCACGCACAAAATCATGGGAGGTCCGGTCGGCGGACTGGTTCTCACGGACGAACCCGAATTGGCGCGCAAGATGATTCGGCTCACGTTTCCGGGGTTCATGCAGACGCGCGACCAGAACAAGTTTGCTGCGTTGGCAGTCGCTCTCGCCGAAACCACAGCGCATGGCGGGGCGCTGGCGCGGCAGATGGTCGTCAATGCGCAGACGTTGGCTGCGGCGCTCGGACAGCAGGGGTTTGCAATTCTGGGTCGCGACGGTAGCCACACGCGCACTCATCAACTGTTCCTCGAACTCGGCGATTCCGCAAAGGCGTTCGAGGAGCGCTGCCAGGCTGCGAACATACTGGCTTCGGATTGCGCGCTCGCGGGCGACATGGCGCTCAAACGGCGCAGCGGCGCGCGTTTGGCAACGCACGAGTTGACGCGTCTGGGGATGCGCGAGCCGGAGATGATCGAGATAGCGGGGCTCATCGCGCGCGCAGCGCTGAAGAACGAAAGACCAGAGGACGTTCGCCGCGACGTCGAGCGACTGCTGGCGAGATTTCCGACGCTTGCATTCACCCTCGACTCACACAGCTAGTCTAATGCCGGCGGCGAGGCGCGCTGCGCCGCGCTCGCCGCCGGGTTCGCTTCATGGCGCCGCTGCTCGACATGGAAATCGAGCTGACGGCGCCGACAATTCGCGCTAGACGCGCCTGCACTTCGAGCGAATAGCTCTCGGGCGAGAAGCGCTGAACCTCCGATCGTCGAAGCGGAAGCGACCTACCCTCGATCGGCTCGTGCACAACGCCACCGGCTCGCCCTAAGGGACGGATCGATGGGCGTTTGCCTCGGCCGCTCTTTACACGCACTCCTCAGCTGCAGGCTCCGGGCACGGTGTGGAAGCCGCGGTCTTGTGTGTGGCCAGCCACGAACCGAGCAGAATCATCGCAAGTCCGAGGGCGGCGCTGATCCCAAAGGTCTCATCAAGCGCGAATACTCCCAAGAGCGCAGCGATGGCGGGATTGATATACGCCACGACCGAGGCGCGCGCAGCCCCGGCTTCATTGATCAGCCAAAAATAGAGCAGCAGACCGATGGCTGTGCACAGGACGCCCAAAATGAGAACGCAGGCGAGTGCGTTAGGCGATGGCGTATGCGCGGGGGCGGACGCCAGGGCGAACGGGGCGAGCAGGAACGTTCCGATCACCAGGCTCGCTGCCAGGGCGCCGAGTTCGTCCACGTCTGCAAGAAACCGCTCGACCACGAGCGGTCCAACGGCGTAGCCAAGCACGGCTATGAACAAACAGGCCACGCCGGACCAGAGCGTCGGGTTGTTTCCGGAATCGAGACCTAAGGTCGCAACGACGCCGCAGAACCCGATCATCAGTCCGCCGAATCGCCGCAACCCAAGTTTCTCGGTCACGCCGAACAACGGCGCGATAATCACGATGATCAGCGGGACCGTCGCGACGAAAATGCCGGCCAGAGAGGAACTGATCCGTTCCTCACCGGCGGCGATGAGGGAGAAAGGAATCATGAGCTGCGCAGCGGCGAATGCGCTCACTGCTCTCATGTGAGCAAACGCCGGCCGCAGCACTCCGCGTTTCCATGCAATTGGAACAAGCACCGCGGCGGCGAGCGCAATTCGCGCCCAAGCGATGACGAAGGGAGACAACTCTCGGAGCGCGAGTTTGATCAGTGAATACGGCAGACCCCAAATTACGCACAAGGCGGTGAAAGTCGCCCATGCACGCCAGCTCATGTTCGCATCTCCAAATCGATAATGGTCGCGCACTGTGCATGCCGATCTCTGGTTGGTCAACGGCGAAACTGCGGGCCGCAAAATCGACATTCAACAATAGTTGTTATTGACAACTAAATCGCGCTGGTCTTACATTTCAACGTCTCCTCGTGGATAGCGACTATGAGTGCATCAGAGGCCGGCGTTTTGTTGCGCGAGGTGGCGCGCCTGTACACGCGCTCGCAGCGAGCCGCTGTGGATTGCTGCGGAACGACAAACACTCAGTGCCACATTTTGACCGAGCTCCGGGACTCTGGAGCGCAACCGATGGTGGATCTGGGTCAACGACTGTGTCTCGAGAAGAGCTGGATATCGAGAGCGGTAGATTCGCTGGTCGATGAGCGTTTGGTGGCGAAGAAGGCGAATCCGGCCGACGCGCGCAGCTGGATCGTGTCTCTAACCGCAGCGGGCAAGCGCCGTGCCGAGCAGCTCAATGAAACGCTCGATGCGCATGTGCGCGGCTTGCTCTCACCGCTCACCGTGGAGCAGCGGGCGCAAGCGACTCAATCTCTGCAGTTGGTGCTGAGCGCGCTGCGCGCCGATGCCGGTCTCGACGGCGGCCGTACCGAACCACACCAGCTCGCGAACCACGCTCGCCAATCGAGAATTTAAGTATGAAGTCAAACAAGCGAGCCCTAACGCGTCGTGATTTTCTCGGCGCTACGACTGCGACGACATTAGTTAGTACTGCGACGCTCGCGGGCGAGCGCCAGGGACGGTCGCTCGGCAAGATTCGAAGCGCTTATGGCGAGCGATCCCCATATGAGAAATCTGCACGGTTGTTCAGCGATTCGACAGTGGCTGTCCAGAGCCGGTCCAGCAGAACGCCGTTGCAAGATCTTTACGGCGTCATCACTCCTTCCTCGTTGCATTTCGAGCGCCATCACTCAGGCGTGCCGACGCTCAATCCGAACGAGCATCGTTTGCATATTCACGGCTTGGTTGAGCGTCCTTTGACGCTGACCATGGAGGACATCGCGCGATTCCCGTCCGTCTCACGCATTCACTTCATCGAGTGCGGCGGGAACGCGGGGCGCGAGCACGCTGGTAATCCAGGCGAAACTGTACAACTCAGCCATGGGCTCTTGAGCTGCAGTGAGTGGACTGGCGTACGGCTCGGCGTTTTGCTGCAGGAGGTCGGAATCACAACATCGGCGAAGTGGATTCTGGCGGAAGGCGCGGACGCTGGCCGACATGCGCGGAGCATTCCGATCGACAAGGCTTTGGACGACGTCATTGTGGCCTATGGCCAAAACGGTGAGGCGCTGCGGCCTGAGCAAGGCTATCCGCTGCGACTCTTGGCGCCGGGTTGGGAGGGCAACGTGAGCGTGAAATGGCTGCGCCGTCTGCACGTGCTCGCCGAGCCGGCCATGACGCGCGACGAAGCAGCCAGCTACACGGACCTTCTACCGACTGGAAAGGCGCGTCGGTTCAGCTTCGAGATGGAAGCAAACTCGGTGATCACCCGTCCCTCCGGGGGCCAAAGGCTCGGCGCGCTGGGTTTCTACGAGATTTCCGGATTCGCATGGTCGGGACGCGGACGGGTTCAGCGGGTTGAGGTATCGATCGACGGGGGCCGGCTCTGGCAGGAGGCGCAGCTTCAGGCGCCGATCTACTCGAAGGCGCTAACGCGTTTCCGGATGCCGTGGCGATGGCGAGGCGAGGAAACGATTGTGCAATCGCGTTGCACAGACGAGACCGGCTACGTCCAACCGACGCGTACAGAACTGATTGCCGTTCGCGGCATGAAAATGGGTCCCGACGGATTCGATCACTACAACGGCATCAAGCCTTGGAAAATTGCAGCGGACGGAACGGTGACGCATGTGTAGTCGCAGTCTATGGGTCGGGATGATTTTCGTCTTGCTATGCCAGCCCATGACTCACGCCGAACATATCGCGGGCGTCGAGCAAGCTCGTACGCCGCCGCTGCACATTGGCCGCACACCAACCCCGGATGAGCTCGAAGCAGTCGATCTCACGGTGCTGCCTGGCGGAGCAGGGCTGCCGACCGGGCATGGCACAGCAGAGGAAGGCAAGCCCCTATACGCTGCGCGATGCGCTATGTGCCATGGCCTCAACGGTGAAGGTCTGGGCGACTATGCCGCCCTCGTTGGAGGGCGTGGAAGCTTGGAAAGTGAAACACCGGTGCTGACCGTCGGAAGTTACTGGCCATATGCAACAACCGTCTTCGACTACATTCGGCGCGCGATGCCTTATGACTCACCCGGAAGCCTGAGCGACCACGAGGTGTACGCCCTTACCGCGTGGATCCTTTACGCCAACGACATTATCAACGAGAAGATGATTGTCGATCGCGCGACGCTGCCAAGAATCCGCATGCCAAATCGCGACGGATTCATTGCTGATCCAAGACCCGATGTCGGATCAGTAAAGGCAACTTCATCGTCAAAGTAAGCCCAGGCATGGACCCAAGATCCAGGGCGCCTGCGACGCT
>DATAFY010000359.1:0-2946 GCA_036257205.1 Steroidobacter sp.
TGTTGCTGGTCCTCGGCGCTGTCGCGCTCTCATCATCCGCGCTCGCCCCGCGGGCAGGCGCGAGCAGCGCGAGCTGCGCGCAGCACGCATGCCTGTCGGACTTGACTGGGTCGCGGACCGCGCTAGTAGAGAGACGTTACACGACGGCGCTCCAGCGCACGAGCGCCGATCGCGGAATGCAGCCGTTTGAGTTGTCTGACCAGGACTACTCAGCGTTCAGCGGCGTGGGCGTAATTCTGTGTTCCGCGGGCGGACATACGCACTCGTCCACGGCTTTTCTCGTGGGGGGGTTTGATCTCGCCGTCACGGTCGCACACACGTTCGCCAAAGATGCAAGCGGCGCGGCGCCCGAATGCGTCTACAACAGCATGGATTCCCTCGGTCAGGTGCGAGAGCGCATTCCTATCGCATACGTGAAATCCCAATGGGAGGCCGAGGCTGACGCTGCAAGTCAGCCCGCGAAGGATTTCGCCGTTGTGCGCCTGAGCCAGAGCTCCCGGTACGCTCAGCGAACCATGCCGCTAGGACGTTTTTCGGGCTCACCCGGGCCAGTGCTCATGGTGGGTTACAGGGCGGACCTGGACGTCGACACTCTGAAGCGCAAGACGCGAGGCGCTGTGTACGCTCGTGCGGATGAAGGGCGAACGAGCGCAGGCTTCATGCACGACATGGACGCGCAAGGCATGGCCGCAGGCGCTCCCGTAATCGATGAGCGCAGCGGTGTGATCATCGGCATCCACACCCCTCTTGTCTCCCGACGCAACACGATGATCACCATGAACGACTGGCTGGAAGCGACACTGCGCGCAGAGATGCAGCTCGCCCAGCAGGCCGGCGCGAAGGTCAACTGAGCGACCGCCGACGATGAACGGCCCTGCGCGCGAGGGCCTTCGGGAGCCGCTCGCAAGCAGGCGCCGCCGCTGCCCCCCGCCCTGCTGCCTACGTCTTCTTTCGCGCCGGACCACGCGCTAGATTGCGTCCATGACTTCCCCCACTCCTGTGCAGATCGGGGCCCTCAGGCGACTGATCGAGTCGAGCCGCCATGCCGTGTTCTTCACCGGCGCAGGCATCAGCACGGAATCGGGCATTCCGGATTTTCGCAGCCCCGGCGGAATATGGACGAAGATGCAGCCGATTTACTTCCAGGACTTTGTGTCTTCGGAGCCAGTGCGGCGCGAGGCCTGGCGACGCCGGTTTGAGAATCACGACGGCTGGGTCGGCGCGCAGCCCAATCGGGGGCACGACGCAGTCGCGCGACTGATCGAGGCCGGCAAGGCGCGCTGCGTGATCACTCAGAATGTCGACAACCTGCATCAGGTCTCGGGCGTCCCTGAAGATCGCGTCATCGAACTGCACGGCAACGCCACGTATGCGAAATGCCTCGAGTGCCAGATTCGCATCGAGCTGGTCGAGATCGAGCGTGAGTTCAAAGCCACGGGCTCGGTGAGTCCGTGCAAAGCGTGCGGCGGGTTGATCAAGTCCGCGACGATTTCTTTCGGTCAGCAGATGCCGGCGGCGCCCATGCAGCGCGCGTATGAGCAAACCACGCTGTGCGACCTGTTCATCGTCCTCGGCTCGTCGCTTTCGGTGTTCCCGGCCGCCGACTTTCCTTTACGGGCGAAACAGAGGGGCGCATCGCTGGTCATCGTGAATCGCGATCCGACCGAAATGGACGATATCGCAGATCTGGTGATGCATGCTTCGATAGGAGAAACCATGAGCGCCGTCGTGGGATGACTTTATCCTCGCTGCGCGCGCGTTGGCGTGTTCGCCGACGCAAATGCGGCGCCCGTTCACGGCGCGCAGGCCGCTAATCACGCTTGGCCAGAAATTTAGCAAACTGCGGCGTCATGCGGTGGGCAACATCGTTCCCGCGCCGCTCGATGAACATGACCGGCATGCCGAGCCGACAGGCAAGCTCGTAGCCCTCCGCGGATCCGAGCACGTTATAGGCAGTCGCCCATGCATCAGCCCTTGCCGTCGCAGAATCGATGACAACGACGGAGGCGAGATCATGCTCAATCGGGCGTGCGGTACGCGGATCGATGGTATGCGAATAGCGCCGCCCGTTTCGAAAATAGACATGCCGATACTCTCCTGAAGTCGACACAGCCATTCGGTCGAACTGCACGACGGCGTACGCCGTGCTAGGCGTCGCGGCAGGATGCTCGATGGCGATGCGCCACGGCTCATCGTGCGCGTTGCGGCCTTGCGCCCGCACTTCACCGCCGATCTCGATCATGAAACGATCGATTTGCAGCGTGCGAAAGCGCTGCGCGAGCAGGTCTGCAGCGAAGCCCGGCGCAATCCCGTTCAGATCAAGGGCAAGCTCGGGCGCGTCCTTACGCAAGGCCGGCGTCTCACGCCGCACGTGCAGCTTCTCATACCCGACGCGCTCCCGAATGGCGGAGAGCGCCGCATCGCTCGGAACTTCGTCGGTCGGGCCGTCGGGACCGAACCCCCACGCATTCACCAGCGGACCCACCGTCACATCGAACGCGCCGCCTGACTGCGCGCTCACCCGCTGTGCAATCTCTATCACCTCAGCGAGATCTGCCGATACAGCAATCCAATCCGTGGCTGCGCTCGCGTTGAACCTGACGATCTCCGAATCGCTGCGGTAGCCAGACATCTCGCGATCGATGCGCGCGAGCACCTCCTCGATGGTCGTCCTGACGGTGTTCGCGTCCACCCGCGCGGGCGGCTCGACGATTTTGACCGTATACGTCGTGCCCATAGTCGGTCCTGAGAGCGCGATTTCACGCGGGCCGCGAGCGCAGCTCACGAGCAGCAGGACCAGCGCGCAACACCAGATTCGCCGCATTCCTCTCCAACGCCAGGAAAAACCGCCGCGCCGGACTAGTGACTAGGCGCCGTCCAGCCAGGATGATCGAAGGTGGACTGGTAATCGTGCAGCACGGTGACGAGCTGAGGCACTCCGTTTTG
>DATAFY010000382.1:0-7448 GCA_036257205.1 Steroidobacter sp.
GTCTCGTGACGATCGAAGACGTGCTCGAACAGATCGTGGGCGACATCGGCGATGAGTACGATGTCGACGAAGATCTCGACATCCGTCGCGAAGGCGAGCGGCAGTTCACGGTGCGTGCGCAGACGCCGATCGAGGACTTCAACAGCTACTTCGGCACGACTTTCAGCGACGAGGAGTTCGACACGATCGGCGGCCTCGCGATGAACTATCTCGGCCGGCTGCCACGCCGCGGCGAATCGTTCGTGCTCGGCGGTCTGGAGTTCAAAGTGCTGCGCGCCGACCGTCGCCGGCTTGACCTGCTGCGCGTCATCACGCCGCACGACATCGCACCCAAGGAAGAATGAGGAGAACGGCGGTCAACAGTTTGTGGTTAGCGCTAGCGAGGATCCGGAGCGCGTCGGCGCTGTGGGCGCGCTTGCCGCTTGATCGCCGATCGCCAGACGCCAACCGCTAGGATGTCCACGTTGTTCCGATCCTCAGTTGTGCTGTGGCTCGCGCCTTTTGTCGGTGCGGCGCTGTCGCTCGCGTTCGCCCCGTTCAATTGGTGGCCGCTCGGGATTCTCTGTCCTGCCTTTCTGTTCCTGGCCTGGCGCGAAGCTTCGCCTCGGCGCGCGGCGCGACTGGGATTCTTATTCACGGCGGGCACATACCTTGCGGGCACGTATTGGCTGTACTACAGCATTCACGGCATCGGCAAAGCGCCAATTTGGCTGACGCTGTTCGTCATGTTCGCGATGGTCGCCATCTTGAGCTCGTACACGGCGTTCGTCGGCTATGCAATGGCGCGCTGGCTTGGGCCCGCCTCGGCCAGCCCGCCCTCGCCGATGCTCCGTTATCTCGCGGTCTTCCCGGCCGCGTGGGTGATCCTCGAATGGTTTCGCGGATGGTTCCTGAGCGGCTTCCCCTGGCTCGCGGTCGGCTACACCCATCTGGATACGCCGCTTGCAGGCCTGGCGCCCATAGGGGGCGTGTATACGATGAGCCTGGCTGTCGCGCTCTGCGCCGGCGCGGCGGCCTTGCTGGTGATCGGTCCGGGCCGCGCACGCATCGCTGCCGCCGCAGTCATGAGCGGGATCTGGATCGCTGGATTCGCATTGGACGAGCTGGTCTGGACGGCGCCGAGCGGCGCGCCGGCGACGGTTGCAATCGTGCAAGGCGCGATTCCGCAAGATCGCAAGTGGAGCGAGGAGTATCGCGACTCAACCATTCGCCTGTACTACGATCTGACCGCTCCGTACCTTGGAAAGGACATCATCGTGTGGCCGGAAGCTGCGCTTCCTGTACTCGCGCACGAGGCGATGCTGTATCTCGAGCCGCTCTCGGCCGCCGCCCACGCGCGCGGATCGCGCCTGGTCGCCGGTCTTGTGCGTTACGAGTCCGACAACGATGAGTACTACAACGGCGTCGTGGCGCTCGATCATCAGCCGCAGTGGTACTACAAGCGCCGGCTTGTTCCCTTCGGCGAATTCTTCCCGGTGCCCTCGTTCATCCGGAATTGGCTAAAGCTGATGAATCTGCCGTACTCTGATCTCACGGCGGGTCAAGATCGCCAGCCCGCACTCAAGGTGAAGAACCAGAAATTGGGCGCCACCATCTGCTACGAAGACGCGTACGCCTCAGAGCAGCTTGAGGTGCTCAAAGAGGCGACGCTGCTGGTCAACGTCACGAATGACGCCTGGTTCGGAGACTCCACGGCCGCGCATCAGCATCTGCAGATCAGTCGGATGCGCGCGCTGGAGGCGGGACGCCCGCTGCTGCGCGCGGCGAATGACGGCGTTTCTGCAATCATCGGAGCGGACGGGAGGGTGGAGGTCGCTTTGCCGCGCTTCCGTCCCGGCGTGCTCACGGGCGTCGTCCAGCCGCGTACAGGGCTCACGCCCTATGCGCGAGTCGGCAACTTTCCAGTGGTGACGCTCTGCACCGCCGCCTTGCTGCTCAGTTTCGCGCCGCTGTTGTCGCGCCGTGTGCGACGCCGGCGAGCAGCATCGGAACCGGTCGTGGGACCATGAGCCGGTCTTCGTCCGCCTCGCCGCAGCTCGCGCGACGAGGCCGTCGTGATCGAGCGCGGAACTTGCCCACCCGATTGATCTGCAGGTAAGCAGGTTGCCCGGTTCTCGCCTGTCTATTCGAGCATCCAGCGTACGACGCGCCCCGCGAGCGAGCAGCTGATAGGCGTCAGGCTCATTAGCGAATCCTCCATGGGGCAAATCACCGATCGCCGGTTAGCCTGCGCCTGCGGGAGCTGAGCGGCGAGCCCGCGGGACGCCCCTCGGTCGCGTCGACGGCCCCTCGCCGCTCGGAAGCCCCCAGCCGCCGCCCGCGTATCCGCTAGCACCGTCCTGTGTTGGATTTCGAGTAGCGCGCGGCGTATGCGCCCCCTAATATCCGCGGCTCCACGATAGGCTCGAAGCGCCAACGATCGAGTCCGGCCGGCTTACTTCTTCGCGCGTGACGCATTAATGGAAAATCTCTTTCAGGTCATCCTGCTGGGCATTATCGAAGGCGTCACCGAATTTCTTCCCATCTCGAGCACCGGACATCTGCTGATTGCGCAGCACTGGCTGGGTCGACGCTCGGATCTGTTCACGGTCGCGATTCAGGCCGGAGCGATTCTCGCAGTGGTTGTGATCTACTGGCGCAGGCTATGGGACATGACCATGCATATCGCGCAGCCTGCGCATCGCGACTATCTGTACAAATTGACGGCCGCTTTTGCGATCACGGTAATCGGGTGTCTCATCGCCGCGAGACTCGGCCTGCAGCTGCCGGACACCGTCGCGCCGGTGGCCTGGGCGCTGATTCTCGGCGGGCTCGCAATCTTCGTCATCGAGGCGCACGCAAGTCGCAAACCGGAGAAGGATGCGCTCACGTGGAAGGTCGCCTTCTGGGTCGGTGCGGGCCAGATTCTCGCGGCCGTTTTTCCGGGCGTTTCGCGTTCCGCCGCGACAATTTTTGCGGCCATGCTGGCGGGCATGACGTCTCGTCCGGCTGCCGCCGAGTTCGCGTTTCTTGTGGGGATACCTACCATGTTCGCGGCGACGGCCTACGAACTCTACGATCTGTACCGGCAGGGCGGCGTGGCCGGCGAGAACTGGGCCGACCTCGGCGTGGGCTTTGCGGTATCGGCCATCGTCGCCTTTGTCGCAGTGAAATGGCTGTTGGGCTACATCCAAACGCATCGTTTCACGCCGTTTGCATGGTATCGCCTCGCGCTCGGGAGCGCGTTGCTCGGATTCGTAGACGGCTGACGCCCCACCATGCCCGATTCAGTCTGGAGGCGTTCGGCAGACGCAGTCTGACGCACGGTGGATTCCCGGGCGCGCCGTAATAGGCCATTGTGACGGCTTAAAAAATTCAGGACGACGCGAACATGCTTTCGAATCGCTTGACGACGCTCATCCTGTTGGGGCTGCTTCTCGGCATTGCCGCCGGGTATGCCTGCTACGTCTCTTTTCCGGAATCGACCGTCGTTTTCGCCGAGACGACTTCTCTGCTCCCGACGATGTTCCTGCGACTGATCAAGATGATCATTGCGCCGCTCGTATTTTCCACGCTGGTCGTGGGCATCGCGAAGATGGGCGACGTCGCGACGGTCGGCCGCGTCGGCGGCAAAGCGCTGGGCTGGTTCATTTTCGCCTCCCTCTTGTCCCTGACGCTCGGGCTGGTTCTCGTACAACTTTTCGAACCGGGCAAGGCGATGCAGTTGCCGATTCCGGAGCAGGGCGCGGGCTCGGGCATAGAGACAAGCGCCTTGTCCGTGAGCGGCTTCATCTCCCATACGATCCCGACGAGCGTCATCGACGCCATGGCGCGCAATGAAATATTGCAGATCGTGGTTTTCTCGTTGTTCTTCGGCTCCGCCATGGCCGCCCTCGGCGAACGAAGCCGCAGCGTTATCGACGTTCTGGACGCGGTGGCGCACATCATGCTGAAGGTGACGGGCTATGTGATGCTGGCCGCGCCGCTCGCGGTCTTCGGAGCGCTTGCGAGCACCGTGGCAAAGCAGGGGCTCGACATTCTGCGCGTCTACGGCGTTTTCATGGGCGAGTTCTACGTCGGATTGTTGTTGCTCTGGGGCGTGCTGATCGGCCTGGGTCTGCTGGTCGTCGGACCCCGCGTGCTGCGACTGATCGCCCGCGTGCGCGAGCCCGTCATTCTGGCGTTCTCCACGGCGAGCTCCGAGGCAGCCTATCCCAAGACGCTCGAGGAGCTGGAGCGATTCGGCTGCAGCAACCGCGTGGCGAGTCTCGTTTTGCCGATGGGCTATTCGTTCAATCTCGACGGCTCCATGATGTACTGCACGTTCGCCGTAATGTTCATAGCGCAGGTGTACGGCATCGACATCCCGGTCGCGCAGCAAATCGCGATGCTCGCCATCCTGATGTTGACTTCCAAGGGAATGGCGGGCGTGCCGCGCGCGTCTCTGGTCGTAATCGCTGCGACGCTCGCGCAATTCCGTATCCCCGAAGCCGGACTGCTGCTGCTCCTGGGCGTCGACCACTTTCTCGACATGGGCCGTTCGGCGACGAACGTCATCGGCAACAGCATCGCGACGGCAGTCGTCTCCAAATGGGAAGGAGAGCTGGTCGGGCAGGAAACGGCGCAGGAGCGGCTGAGTCCAGGCGCCGGGTGATCGTGGGCGGCGGCCGGCGCGACCGCCTGCATCTAGCGCAAGCCAAGCCGTTTCAGAAGACGATGGGTTGCCTAGTCCATGCCGAGTGAACGCGCACCCCTAGCTTGCGAAAGGTCAAGAGATTTATCGGCCGACAACAAAGAGTACGGAAAGTCCGTTCGGTACGAAGCGATCCTTGTTGTCCACCCTCTCGCTCGGCAGCCGCAGTCGCCAGCGCAGCGGCGGGAATATTCGATGGGCCTCCACGCGGCGCGGCGGACGTACTCGGCGAGTCGCGCCCATCAAGCCAAGCGAGAGGAAGGGCTTCAGCTTCAGGGCGCAATTCCCGGGTCGGCACCTGCCCATATGTACGCGCTGAGGGACGCAGACGCGCCGAGCCGCGCGAATGGCACTGACGAAAGACAAAGAAGCTACCAGTAATTCCCCGCGGTGCTGCCCGTAAAGCGGTTGCATATACTGCTTGAGACATGAACCGCCCGTTGTTCAGAAAGTGGGCCGCCTGGCTGCTGCCGATACTGGCGCTGCGCGCTTTTCTGCCCGTCGGATTCATGCTGGCGGCGGAGGCCGGCGGCGTGCATCTCACGCTGTGCCCTGCGCAGTCCGCCCCGCTCATCAAGGCGTTGAATGCGCAGCCCGCCTCAGATCGCGCCACGCACGCCTTCGAGGCCTCGCAGCATCATCACTCAGCGCCTGCGGGGGAGCACGCCCAAGGCGCGCACGAGCGCGCCATGCTCGATTCGCCGTGCCCGTTCGCGCTCGCCGCGACGGCTGCGGTCCCGGCTCCGTATCTCGCGTCGGCGGCCGCCGCGCTCGCCGATCGCTTCGTTCTCTTCCGCGACTCGCAGCCTCATGCGAACGGGCCTGTTCGCATAGACCGAATTCGCGGTCCGCCGTTTTTCTCCTGAAGTCTCGAAAACATTTTTGATCTTGCGGCGCTGTCGCAGTGCGCGCGCCGCGCCTTCAGGAGATTACGGCCGTGAGGATTCACTTGCTTGCGCCGGCGATCGCGTCGATCGTCGCTGCGCCTATATTGCACGCCCAGGGCGTCGCAACCGACCAACTCATCGATGGGATTACAGTCACAGGCGAGCGCGAGCGCACTCACGTTGAGTCCCCCGCCGCGAGCGCGTCAGTCACGTCCGAAGAGCTGCGGACGCAGAATCTCGTCAATCCGGAAGATGCGCTGAAATACGCGCCGAACCTGACCATGCGCAAGCGGTACATCGGCGATCGCAACGCGCTCATCGGCGGCCGCAGCTTCTCGACGCTGCAGGCGCCGCGCGGTCTCGTATTCATGGACGGTTATCTGATCTCTAATTTCCTGGGGCGCTTCGACGCGCCGCGTTGGAACATGATTGCGCCCGAGGAGGTCGAACGCGTCGACGTGCTCTACGGCCCGTTCTCCGCGATCTACCCGGGCAACTCCATCGGCGCGACGGTGGTCGTCGCTACGCGAAAACCGCAGGACTTCGAAGTCGGCGTGCGCACGACCGCCTTCAGTCAGCGCTATGAAGAGTACGGCCTCGAGGACGATTACTCCGGAGGCCAGCTTTCGGCCTATATGGGCGATCGGCTCGACAGCGCGGCATGGTGGTCGCTCGCGTTCAATCGCCAGCACTCGGTCAGTCATCCCATGCAGTACTACACGGTTTCCGCAAATGCGGCCGGGGAGTTCGCGTCTGCGCCCGGCTCGGGCGAACCAACTGCGGTGACGGGCGTGTTCTTCGATCGCGATCCGCAGGGCCGACGCCGCGCGGTCTTCGGAGCGAGCAACGGCGCGATTGATCGATTTGTCCAGCAGCAAACGAAGCTGCGCGCCGGAATCGAGCCGGCGGATTGGTTCGAACTCGAGGCGTTCGCGGCGCTGTGGGATAACGATTCGTGGACGGAAAATCGCACTTTCATGCGCGATGCGAACGGTGCGCAGGTGTGGTGGGGCCGGGTGATCGCCGATGGAGCGATCTTCAACGTGCCCGCCGCAGCGCTCGCGCCGGACAGGCGCGAGGAGCGGCACGTACAGTGGGGCGCCACACTGCGAACGACGCGGCCGTGGGGCTGGAACGGATCGTTCGTCTATTCGGAATACGCCATTCGTCGCGACGTGCTGCGCGAGGCCGACATTCCGGATTCCGCCGCTGCATCGGGCGGCCCGGGCACAATCACCTTCCGCGACGGCACAGGATGGCAAACCCTCGAGATGCAGGGTGTGTACACGCCCGTTCACGACGATTGGACCGGCGGGGCGCACACGCTGGCGGTCGGGTATCACCACAACGAATATCAGCTTCGCAATCCGGCGTACAGCGCCGGGGATTGGCGCGCTGCTAAAGAGGAACTGCGGCAGGACGTGTTCGGAGATACACGCCTGCGCGCACTGTACGTTCAGGACGCCTGGACCTTTGCGGATCAGTGGTCGCTCACGCTCGGCGTGCGCTGCGAAGAGTGGTTCGCGTTCAACGGCGGCCAGCGTGCGGGCGGCGCCGCAATCGAATATGCGGACCGCTCGCTCACCGCGACATCGCCCAAAGCGTCGCTTGCGTTCCAGCCAAACGCGGACTGGAGCGTCCT
Source organism: Steroidobacter sp. (assembly GCA_036257205.1). Taxonomy (GTDB): domain Bacteria; phylum Pseudomonadota; class Gammaproteobacteria; order Steroidobacterales; family Steroidobacteraceae; genus Steroidobacter. Next base: position 7,202 of record DATAFY010000382.1, read on the forward strand.
CCTGAGCGCCGGCCGCGGCGTGCGTTTTCCCACCGTGGCCGAATTGTTCCAGGGGACTTCTACAGGAAGCACGATCACGGTCAACGATCCACGCCTCAAGGCCGAAGCGTCGGATTCGCTCGATCTGAGGCTCGAACGGCGTTTCATGCTCGGTCTGCTGCGCGCGTCGGTGTTCCAGGACGATGTGCGCGACAGCATCTTCGCGCAGACCAACATCGCAGTCACACCGAACGTCACAAACGTGCAG
>DATAFY010000396.1:0-1868 GCA_036257205.1 Steroidobacter sp.
TTCATCTGCGTCTCGGTCGATATCCGCGAGGTTCAGATCGACGATCAGATTCGAGAACGAGTCGTCCTCGGCGTCTCGAGCTTGTTCGGCGATCCGCACATGCGACTCATCCGAAGAACGCTCCAGCGTGCGCTGTATCTCGCTGCGCAGTTGCGCAGCGCGCTCACGCAACTGCGACTTGAACCTGAGAATTTGCTGGTCATCGAGCGGCATGGAGGCGCCTTTCAGTCAACGTTGTGTAAAGGCACAACTGCGGCGCGGCTTGATGGGTTCCGACCGCAGCCCACGAAGACAACGGCGCGGGCGATTCCCGGGCGAGGGTCCTGAACGCCTCCGCGCCTGCAGTCGCGGCGAATCAATGAGTTTCCGCCAGATCGAGCGATGCCCGTTCGGCCCTTCAGGCACACTGTGAAGATGCGCACCAATGAAGTCGGCGGCGTATTCTCGATGCTCGGAGCCGTCTTTTTCTTTTCCATGATGGACGCGAGCCTGAAGGAGCTCTCTTCGACTTACGGCCCGATGCAGGTCGCCTTTTTCCGAGGCGTTGCAGGGCTGCCCGTTGTGATCGCGATGACGTTGCTCCGCAAGCACTGGCGCGAGCTGAAGCCGGTACGCTGGCGGCTGCACCTCCTACGCGGATTGCTGTCCGTGCTGACGCTGTATACCTTCGTATTCGCATTGAGCGAACTATCGCTCGCTGATGCGTATTCGATTTTTTTGGCCGCGCCGCTGATCGTCACAGGCCTGTCTGCACCCATGCTGAAGGAGCAGGTGAGCTGGAACCGATGGGCTGCGATCGCGGTCGGTCTGACGGGTGCGGTGATCATGCTGCGGCCAAGCGGCGCGCATCTCGCCGCCTGGGGAGCAGTCGCTGCGCTTGCGGCTGCCGCGATGTATGCGCTCAGCGTCGTTCTGATTCGAATCGCATCACGCACCGACACTGCGGCCGCTACGGTGTTTTGGACGCTGCTGGTGTTGACGATTGTGTCGGGGGCGCTGTCTGTCCGAAGCTGGGTCGCCCTGCAGCAGGATGACTGGATGTGGATTGGGCTGATCGGCGTCACGGGAGCATGCGGCCAACTACTGCTGACCGAAGCCTTCCGCCGCTGCGAAGCAAGCGTGGTTGCGCCGCTCGAGTATTCCGCACTGCTGTGGGGCGTCGTCCTCGACTGGGTAATCTGGCAAGCGCTGCCGACGCAAAGAATGCTCTTGGGTTCGGCAATCGTTGTGGGCAGCGGACTGTACGTTCTGTGGCGCGAAAGGCGCCTCGCTCAAAACGCCTAGAAGCGGTCGCACCGTCGCGCGTTGTCCGTGCGATCTTCGTCGAGTCCGGCCCTGCTTTGATCCGCGATGCGAGCGGCGGCTCTGAACTCTATATATTCACCCTTTACTGGGCGACGACATCGATCCAACCATTGCTCCACCCCATCTCGCAACGTGAGGGCTCTCCGATTGCGAAAGGCGACCGCCTCATCGACGCGCCGCAACGGTTCAGGGAGCGCTGCCGTCCGCAACCCCGGTTGAAATCTTTCTCTCCTGACGCGCTATCCGCCATGCACGCCACACCATGTGCGGATGGGCGCCCTGAAAGAGCACCAGCGCGACGCCGATCAACACGAGCGCAGCGGCCACGATCGCCAGCGGCGTTACGCGTTCATGCAGTACGACTGCGCCCAGGAACAAGGCAACTACAGGATTGACGAGAGCGTAAGTCGTCGCCTTTTGGGCTGATACGCGCGTGAGCAGCCACAGATAACAATTGAGCGCGACAATGCTCCCGAACACCACGAGGTACAGCAGCGCCAGCGCCGACGTGATCGATACGGCGCTCAAATCGAACGCGGTCCATTCCCGATTGACGAAGGACA
>DATAFY010000401.1:0-6710 GCA_036257205.1 Steroidobacter sp.
GATAATGAGCGGTTCCGTATCCTCCCCACCCCATCGCGTGCACCGACCAGAACATCGCCTCGCGGTTGCTTTTTAGTCTTGTGAGGCTCATTCGGTTTTTTCCGGATGATGAGGCATCCACTCTAAGCATCAGCAGTCCCGTCCGACAACCGCTGGTCGCGAGAATCGCACAGCTTATCGCATACACGCTGACGCTTAGCTCCTCGCAACGGCGGCGCCGACCGAGCTTGATCAGCGCTGGCGTTCTGAGAAAAACGCAAGCAATGCTCCAAATTCGATCGAGCGCCTCGCAACCTTTGTTATTTAGACCCAGTCCGAGACTAAGCGCGCACACGAATCTAACTGAGCAACCTCAGGAGAGTCGTCATGTCAACTGCAAAGTCTCGTTCTCTCTTCCCGTCGTGCGCATTGTGGATCGCATGCAGCGTCGCCGCGGCGCCGCAGTCGATGGCGGCGGTCGCCGCCCCCGCAGAAAGCCCGTCCCAATTCGTCGTGCGCTACGCCGATCTTGACCTATCGAAAGTGCAGGATTCGGCGAAACTCTACGAGCGCCTCGAGCGCGCAGCGGCGCACGTCTGCCGCGGGTTCGATGGACCCCGGCTCGATCTGCAGCGCATGAAGCGACAGTGCGAGGATGCCGCGCTGACGAACGCTGTTGCGGCCGTCAACCATGCCGCGATCACGGCGCTGCACCAAGCCGCTTCACGCACGCGGCTTGCGACGCGTCCTGCACAGGTCATTTCGCGAACTTGACCGAGCGCCGCTGGACCACGGCTCTGAGGGCGAGATCAGAATTCGCCCTCTTTGCCGTGGGAAACGTGTCGCACGGCGGACTATTCGCGCGCGGGCGCCTCGCGCTTGCCGAGCTGTGCCTCGCGCCAAGTGATATAGACCGTCGAGGCGACGATGATCGACGCGCCTGTCATCGTAAGGACGTTCGGAATGTCGCCGAACCATGCATAGCCGAGCCCGACGGCGAAGATCAGTCGCGTGTAGTCGAGCGGCGCCATCACTGCGGCCTGCCCTTCCGACATGCCCTTGATGTAGCACGCTTGCGTCGCGGTGCCGAGCACGCCCATGGCCGCGAGCAGCAGCAAGTCGAGCATGGACGGCCAGCGCCACACGAAGAGGGCCGGCGGAATCGCAAGCACGAACCCGAGCGTCGCAGACCACGTCATGAGCGTGGTCGTCGTGTGGTCGCGCGTCATGACCTTCATCCCAGTCACGGTCAGCGCGATGAGGAATGCAGAGCTCAGAGCCGCAATCGCCGGCCAGCCCATGTGGCCCGCAGCGGACGGCTGCAGCATTAGAAGCGCGCCGAGAAACCCGACCATCGTCGCCGTGATTCGGCGCGGGCCCACCGGTTCCTTGAGCACGAACGCCGCGAGCGGAACGAGCCACAGGGTGCGCGTAAAGGACAGCGCGTTGGCGTCTGCGAGGGGCATTGCCTGGTACGCGTAGAAGCTCAGGATCATCGCTGCCGTACCTGCAAGCGCGCGAAACAGCAACAATCCGAGTCGGGTCGTGTGAAACGCCGCGCGCGGATTGCTCACAATGAGCGGCGCGAGCACCAGCAATCCGGCTGCCTGACGATAGAACGTCTGCAGTGCAGCCGGATACTCTCTGCCCAGCAGTTTGATCAACAGCGTCATGACCGTGAACGTGATCGCTGAGGCGAGCATCCACAGCGCGCCCCGCGAATTGGGGGGCAGGCGGTCGTAGGCAGTGCTGAGGTCGTTCACAGATGAAAAAAGGAGCGTGGGGCGCAGCCTTGTGTGCGCCGGGCAGGAAACGAAGCGCGAGATTCTGAAGGTATTCGCCCGTCATCTCTACGGGTGCAGGTTGCTGTGCTCGCATCGCGTGAGCAACCCTTTCAGCCACGCCGAAATGTCCGCGAGTTCCTCCAGGCAGACCTGATGCTCCATGGGATAGCTGTGCCACTCGACCGCGTACCCCTGGCTGCCCAGAAAGTCGCGTGAGGCCTGGCCGAGCGCAGCGGGCACGATGCCGTCGCGCAGGCCGTGACACATGAGGATGGGAGCATCGCGATTCTCGGTGGACGCCTCCGTGCAGAGCGCATGACGCAGCGGCAGGTACGTCGACAGTGCAAGCACGCCGGCCAGGCGTTTCGGATGACGCAGTGCGGCGTGCAGCGCCACTGCGCCTCCCTGCGAAAACCCGCCGACGATGATGCGGCGCTCGGGGACGCCGGCGGCGGCTTCAGCTCGTATGTGGCGAGCCACCGCTTCGGCCGATTCGCGAATGCCTGCGGCGTCTTCTGGGGCATCCGGCCCAAGGCCGGCAATGTCGTACCACGCGCGCATCACGTAGCCGTTGTTGATCGTCACCGGCCGCATTTTCGCGTGCGGAAAGACAAATCGGATCGGCAGCGAGTTGGGCAGCCGCAGCTCCTGCACGATAGGGGCGAAGTCGAAACCGTCGGCGCCCAGTCCATGCAGCCAGATCACCGAAGCGGTCGGCGTCGCGGCGGGCGTCAGGGTCACGGCCTCGGGCGATTGGTGCGTGCTGTGCGTCATAGCGGGAGCATGTGCATTCCAGGGCGCGCGATTGTTGCACGGCTTTAGCGCCGCAGCGCCGCCAAAGAGAAGGGCGTACGCGAAAAAACTACCTTGGCCGTCAAAGGGCTTCAGCGACCCAAATAGCTTGGAGCGAGCGTGCGAACATGGCACAGTCTCGACTCCCGCGCGCCAACGATCACGAAATTCGGGCTCTTGCTGGGAGCGTCGTCATGCACTCGCGCAAGCTTCACGCATTTGTCGCCTGCGTTTTCTTTCCGCTGCTTGCGCAAGTTTATTTGCTGATAGCAGGTCAGCGGCTCGAGTTTTGGCGAGTCGCGCTCTGGAGCGGCGTCGGCGTCGCGAGCTACGTCCTCTGGTCGCACGCCTATGGGTTTGATCCGCACCGAACGCGCATCGCCGCATGCGCCCCGGCGCTGGTGCATTACATCGATCGGTGGGAGCTGCGGTGCGGACAAGCAACGCTGTCAATGCTGGGGTCCGTGATTCTGGCCGCCGGCTTGCTTGATCCGTCGAACTTCGTCACAGCGGTCGTCAGCGGCACGTTGGCCTCGTGGACGTATTTCTCGCTGCGGCTTTACTCAGGGGGATATCGCAACTCACGCGGTCTATGAAAGCATGAGCTCCACAAGCTTGAGCTCATACGCGACCAGAGCGAGATAGCACGCCGCAACGACATACAAGAACAACTCGGTGGGAATCGCGCGAAACAATCTCATTCGGCTGCAGGCCGCCAGCACGCAAACGCCGAGACTCGTGAGCGACAGCTTCACCGCCGCAAACCAACCGGGCCGATCGGGCAGGAACACGGCCATCAACGGATTCTCTTCAGTCGCCCCATGCGATAAAAGCAGCAGGGTCAAGCCGCCGTCGAGCGCACACAAGCAAACGATCGTGATCACCAGGGCCAATACGCGCGGCGAGTGCCAGTCCACGATCGGATAATCCTGATCCGACGCGCGCCGTCCGCCGCGGCGACGGGGGCGTAGCGCGCCGCGCCAGAATGCAGAGATCGTCGTACGACGGCGCTCCACGCCGCTGCGTCGTTCTACCTGCGTGTGCTGCAGAGCAATTCCACGTGTCACGATTCCCTTGGGCGCCGATTCCATCCGACGCGGCTTCGCACTGTGACGGCCCTCCCGCCCACGCGCCGGCCTCAGCTCGCGGTTCATGGTTCGCCCGTCGCGCGGAAGTATTTCCGATGGGGTCTAGGAGGCATAAGGCGCTAACCGCTGTCGCTCTTCGAATATGTCAGCGGGGCAGCCGCTTCGGGCGAGAGCACCCGAAAAGTGAACGTCTCCTGCAAGTAGAGGAGCACCGAAGCGCCTGTGTGGTCCAGATAGCCCACCGAGAAATCTTCGCCAACCGTCAGTTCGAAGTCGCCGCCGCGAAGACTCATGACCACCGCGCCGTCCGCCGCAGGCGCCCAGATGATCGGACCGTCCAGCAACTCGCGGACGTGATTTATGATCGGGTAGCCGCGCAACGTGCTGCGGGTCAGCCCCGTATAACAACGCGGCCCAAGGGCGATCCCATACGGGCCAGCGACGCCCTCGCTGCGCAAGCGGTGAGTCGCCTCGGCCACGACTTCCGGGTAGGCCTCGAAGCTGGCCGGAATGCTCAGCCGCTGCTTTGCGCACGCCCCGAACACGCCCTCGATACGCGCGGCCGAGTAGCCCTGAAAGATCGCGCGATCCTCCGCGATCGCCGCGGCGCGCGCGGCGTTGCGAACGGAATCGAGATCAATATCCCGGGCGCCGCGGCCGATCGCTTCCAGTTCATCCCGCGATACCTCGAAAGGAATGCGTATTTCCAGGAGCGGTAGTGCGAGGCGCAGTCTCGAGACCACGCCTTCCTGCAAAGCGGCGGTGAGCTTCTCGGTTCGTCCCGCCGGAATCGACGCGGCGCTCCAGCCGAGCGGGCCGTTGAAATCGACCAAGCGTCGCGCCGCGAGCAGCGTCGTCAGCGTCTGCTTCGCCTGCGCGTCGATTGCTCGCCAGGCGTCTTGCGAGATCGGCGCGTGCCCTCGATGCAGATGATTCATGCCGCTTACCGCTCGGCGCGCAGGCTGCCGATCCCCAGGCAGCCGGTGCAATCCTCCTCGGCCTCGCCGGCGCGCTCAGCATCGTTTTCCAGCTTCAGCAACGGCTTGTCGGTGAACAGGTAAGTGCGCAAGTGTTCGTCGAGTGTGGGATCGCGGCGTCTCAACCATTCGAGCGCCATGGCCGCATGCTCTTTCTCCTCATCGCGGTTGTGCGCGAGAAGAGCTTTGAGCTGCGTATCCTCGGCCGCGTCCACACGCTGGTCGTACCAATCGATTGCCTCAAGTTCTTCCATGAGGGAGACGAGTGCGCGATGGCGATCGATTGTGTCCGGGCGCAGGCGATCAGGACTTTCGTGAAGAGAGCCGCTGCTGCTAGCCATGCATTCTCCTTAGATTTGGACGCCGCCGCTCGCACTCCTCGAAGGCGCGCTTGCGTCTGACGAAGCGCGCGGGCGTCCGGGGAGCCGCCGCAGCTCGTCGGTCGCAAGCGCTGCAGCACGGTCCGAAGTTCTCGCCCTACGCAAAAGTTCCGTAGGTACATCCCGCTGGCGCCGGAAGACAGCCGACGCGCGCTCCTTTCTTTGCACATTCCGCGCTTGTTGCACATTCCGCGCTTGCGCGGGTGCGTGCGCATCCACTACAACCGATGAGTGTTCGAGCTGCTCTTCACGCATCCTTTGTGGGCGTATCGAACCGGCGCTTTTGCATTCGCAAGCGCCTGGCCGCGCTGGCTGCTGGTCCTGGCAGTCGCTTGCATGCTCGCTTTGATCGCGGCGACGATGCGCCGTCGCAGGGGGCTTGGCGGCCGCAAGCTCCTTGCACTCGGCGCACTGCAGAGCGTCTTCGCCGCTCTCGTGATCTGCCTTCTGTGGCGGCCGGTGCTCAACGTGGAGCGGGTCCGCGATCGCGAAAACGTTCTTGCGATCGCGCTCGACGCCTCCGCGAGCATGTCGTACGCAGACGGCGAGCGCTCGCGCCTCCAACAAGCAACCCGTGCGCTTGGTTCCGGCGCGATGGCGAGGATGGAGAACGTCTTCGATGTTCGCCTGTTCTCCTTTTCGCAGCGAGCGACGTCGATAGAGACGTTGAACGTTGTGAGCGCCGCAGGGATGCAGACGCGCATCGGGGACGCGCTCACCCAGGTGTTGCAGCAGGCGGGCAGCGCACCGCTCGCGGGCGTCGTGCTCATCAGCGACGGAGCGGAAAACGGTGGAACGCTCACGCAGGAGCGTCTCGCGGAGCTGGCGTCCTACGGCGTGCCGGTCCATACCGTAGGCGTGGGTCCAGAGAGAATCGTTCACGATCTGGAGCTCGAATGGGTGGACACAGCCGCCAGCGCGCCGCTTGGGGCCAAAATCAGCGCGGAACTGACGATACGCCACGACGCTGAAGCGAAGACGCTTTTGCGGGTCTACGACGCGCAGCGGCTGATCGCGGCACGGGAATTGACGCTGCCTTCTCGGACAGATCCGACAAGCGCGGCTATCGACTTGCCGCCGCTCGAGGCCGGCGCGCACGCGCTCTCCTTCGCCCTCGAACCTCTCGAGGGCGAACGCAACGTGATCAACAACACGCGAACCCGCATCGTTGATGTGCCGGTCGGCAGACGCAACGTGCTTTACGTCGAAGGCGAGCCGCGCTGGGAATACAAATTCCTGCGCCGCGCGGTTGAACGCGACCGCGGGCTGCGCGTTGCGAGTCTCGTGACCACCACGCCGAACAAGACCTATAGACAAGGCGTCAACTCCGCCGCTGAGCTGTTCGATGGTTTTCCGGATGATGCGGCGGAGCTGTTTGCGTACGACGCCGTCATCATCGGCAGCTATGAAGCTGCAAGCTTGGGCAGCGAGCAACACCGGTTGCTGAGGGACTTCGTCGACCGCCGCGGCGGCGCGGTGTTGATGCTTGCAGGCCGTTATGGGCTCTCGGCCGGCGGCTGGCAGAACGCTCCGCTTGCGCAAACGCTCCCCGTGCAACTGTCGGCCGGTCAGGCGGGGACCTTTGTGCAGCGCACCGCTCAGGCGCTGCCGACTGTCTACGGCGTGGAATCCGGTATCGCGCGCCTCGATGACGATCTCGGGCGCAATGCCGAGCGCTGGAAGAACTTACCTGCGCTTGCCGATTGGCAG